>JAOAPW010000082.1 GCA_025463105.1 Candidatus Acidiferrum typicum
AAGCGGAACCGCCAATCCTCCCCTCATTACGATTGTGGCTCCCGCGCGAGGAACCCCCATCAAGTTCAAATCGACTGTATCAAGGGACGTTGCACCCGGAATCAGAGCTCCCCCGATCATCCCGATCACATCTCCGTACTCGTTTACCAATGGGGAGCCAATTGCTTGTCTACCCGAAGGAAAGGAAACATTCAGCCGCAATCCAGCGCGCGGAAACTCATTTTTTCCGGTAATGTTTTCATCGACGATGACTCGGTTTCCCTCGGAGGCTACATCCAGAAAGAAGCAGCGGTCTCCGACCTCCCACGAGGCTGGTTTTGCAGACTCAAGATGAGGAAGCTTATCCGAGTCAACGTAAAGAATCGCCCAATCCTGCCACCGGCTCCAAGCCAGCACCTTATCACTCTCGATCTTCCGTCCATCCGCGAGTATCAGCCGTAACCGGGTCGCACCATCAATTGCTTCGAAAGCCGTGACCAACATTCCGTTTTCCAGGAAAAATCCGGAATGCGTTTCGGCCACATCGCCATTTGTCGACATCTTCTGAACGAATACCGTCGCTTTCAGCATTTCACCATAGAGTTCCGATGCGCTGGGAAGGCGCCTGGCAGGGGTTGCTTCGGAAGCGCCTGGGGCCGACGTCACTTCGAACGTGTGGCTGCCGGCGGATTCTCCGTCTATGTGCGCTTCAAGAGTCCAAATTCCAGGCGTGGCCCCATCTGAAAGCAACATCGTCCAGTATCCGGCAAATTGGTCGGTTGAGGCCTCGTACTGAAAATCAGAAACAATAACTAATTTACCGGCAGGATCTTTCCAGAAACCTTCGAATTTGTGGTGGCCCCGAGGACCTTGCCATTCAAAATAGACGATGACTTGCTTGTCCTGGTGCGCATAAAACACACTTCGCGGATCGTCCATCACAAACCGACCGCCCTGCGGCGTCCCTTTGCTCCCCGAAACTGATCGGAGGACACGAAATCGAGGCGCTGACGGCTGAACTCCGCCGGCAGACTGAGGAGGCGAAATCTGTTGCGCTGCGGCGCAGCCACAGGACGCAACGGTTACGCACAGCCAAAGCACCAAGTAGCGGAGCCCTAGATCCGACGGAAAATAATGGCGGCGCATACGAAAACGGATTCTATGCAACGTCTCAAGTATAAGCAAGAGTGAGATATCTTCAGAATTTACCACCCGGGTTTGTATCTCTAAATTCTCGAGGACAATCGATTTCGCACCCAAAGCCAATTCACAAAGGCTATGCCCATGATCACGAGGATGACGATCCATTCGCCCATCTGCATGCGTGACACAAGCGCGAGCATCAAAATGATTCCAACACATGCGAAGAAATTTCCTGCTGGGAGCTGGTAGGCGGCCGCGCCCGGGAGCTTACGGCGCAACATGGGAAGCGCCGCGCATACGACCCCGTATGCAAACAGCCGCCCGGCCGATGATATAAGCACATTCCATCTAAAATTGCCCAGAACCGCCAGACACCAGACACATCCGGCAAAAAAGAAAATGGATATGTGCGGCGTGTGAAACCGCGGATGAATCCGCGAAAAGATAGCGGGCGCATCGCCGCGCTCACCGAGTGCGAATGTCAGCCGCGGCGTGTTCAGCATCTGCGCGCTCAAATAGCCATAAATGGAAATCAAGGCTCCTACGGTGATGAACATGGTGCCCAGAGGTCCCCAGATGCGTTGCGCGGCTTCGGCGAGGGGACGATTTGTCGAAGCAGCGAAAGGAAGAACGGCAACAACAACATACTGAATAGTGCAAAAAAGAATGGTTACAGTTACAAGCGCGGCACCCAGCGCGAACGGTGGGTCGCGCCGGGGATTCTTCGCTTCAGCCATCGGAAGGAGAGCTCCTTCAAATCCGCCATAGGCAAACATCGTTACGAGCACCGCTTCGAGCGAGTTTCGCAGTGTAACCGCCGTACCGCCCGGCGTTACCGCCCCAATCACCGGATGCGTTCGTAGAAGATAGATTCCTCCGGCAATCGCGAACGAGAAAAGCGGCACGAGCTTCGCGACGCTGAATACGTTGCTCACTGCCGCGCCCGATTTCACGCCGCGGTAATTTACGAAGGCCAATAACCCGATAAGAATCGATAACACGGCGAGCCGGACGACGGTTTTACTTACATCCGGCCAGAATTCCGCGAGATAGATCGTGAAGAGGTTCCCAGCAGCAGCTGCTGCCGTAAGCCGAACCAACCACAGCAGCCAGGCCGTCCCAATGCCGACAAACCTGCCGAATGCTACAAGCGCGTACAAATAGGGGCCACCCGATTCGCCGAATCGAGAAGCAACTTCGGCAAAACAGCCCATGATAATTGCGACTATTACAGCTGCGAGGAGATAAGCGAGAGGACTCCATCGACCAACGTAGCCCGCCACTAACGACGGGAGGCCAAAAATTCCGCTCCCAACGATGGAATTGATGACAAGCGCAGTGAGCGCCCATCGGCCCATTGCGCGAACCAATCCGGCTGATTTTTCGTCTCCCACTAATGAGGGAACTCGGCCAGCGGCGCAGGTTTTCCTCCCGGTAACGGAGTCCGCGCGACATTCATCACCATTCCAAGCAGCGTGTAGTAGCCGCACAAGGCGATCATATCGATCACACCCTGCTCGCCGAATCTTTTTACGATGCGCGCATAGGAAGCATCGCTCACACACCGGTTGTGGTGCAACTCAATGCAGAAGTCATGCGCCATCTCTTCATCGTCGGTCATTCCGACTGGGCGTCGACCTTCGGCAACCGCTGCGATAATCTCGGGTTTCACGCCGGCTTTCAGCGCCAGCTTGTCATGGGAATCCCATTCAAATTGTTGTGTCCATTGCCGCGCCGCGATTAGGATGACGAATTCGCTGATGTTCGCTCCGAGTTTGGTGTTGTACCGGAGATACTCTCCAACCTTCTGTAAACGGCTCATTAAATCCGGGCTGCGAAGAAGCGGCACGAAGGGTCCCACGAAAGTTCCCCGCGGCCCTGCGATCACTTCTTCCATGGCTTTCTTTTGCACGTCGGTCAGTTTGTCCGCCGGAATTGGCGGCATGCGATCCTGTGTTGCTTCAGCCGCTTCCGCGCTTGCCGGCAAGCCCAATCCCAGAAGTGAAGTTCCCGCCAGCGTCGCCGCCCCGCCCAGAAAATCGCGCCGCTCCACCATCGTTTTCATCTCGGGATTTTCCTGCTCTCGTGGTTTATCCATCGAACATTCTCCTGTCTCGTGGGATTCGCACGCATTATACGCGGGATTCAACGATTTGTTACAGAGGTAGTTACCGGTCCGCGGGCAGGGATCTCATCCACAGATTCTCTCTCTGTGTCTGGGATTCCCCGC
>JAOAPW010000118.1 GCA_025463105.1 Candidatus Acidiferrum typicum
TGGCGGGAGCGGGAGCGCTGGTGTTTGATCCCAGGAACAACGCCGGCGGATTAATTTCCGGAGTGCAGCGGCAGACGCGTCCCGCATTTGTGTACGGCGGAGGTGTGGACTACCGGCTCGTTAAGCACGTCGCGCTTCGACTGGAGTACCGCGGACTTGTGTACGACCGCCCGGACTTCGGCATCGCCGCGCTGAGTTCGAACGTATTAGCTCATACGGCGGAACCCTCCGCCGGACTCGTATTGCATTTCTGAGCACCACTCCCGAACTCGTGGCTGGCGCCGCTCGCAAAACCTGCGGCGCCGGCTGCGAAACCGCGATCCCGCCCATCGCTGGAGGAATACGTGTCTTCAAATGACGAAAGCAGGACCCGCACAGAAAGGATTTTCGAACATGCTTTTACGAGACGCAGTTGCGCAGAAGATTGAATCGCAAGAGACGCGCTCTCACTTTAACGGCGATGCAATCGGCGAGGCGTTGCAGATTGAGGAAGTTCTTAACCGCGCCTACGAGATTCGCCGCTCCCGTGGCGGGCTCTTTGGCTACGACCTTGAGGATTGGCTGGAAGCTGAGCGAGAATTGGCAGAAAGCAATCGAGCGGGCCGGTTCCATGTTGCAGAGACAGCAAACGCGGAGTCGCTGCCCGGCGATCAAGAAAGGACAACTTGCCAATGTTCCGGACTCAATCATTAGACACCAAACTCCGGCAGATTCTGCTGGCCTCGATGCTAATTTGTGCGTTCGTGCTGCTGCCGCAATCGCTGCGTGCTCAGGCGGCTTCCACGCAGGGGCAGCTTGTTCCGCCGGCATCTTCCGTCTCGGTCGTGCTCGGGACCCAGAGTCCGTACCTGGGAAGTGTTCCTACCGGGGCGCCGACCGGCACGGTCCTGCGGCTCTCACTTAGCGATGCTCTGGATCGCGGGCTGAAGTACAACCTGGGCGCAATCGAAAGCGACGTGCGCACGCGCACCAGTCGTGCCGACCGGCTCAGGAGCCTGAACGAGCTTTTGCCGAATGTCAGCGCGTACATCTCTCAAACAATTGAGCAGGTCAATCTCCGCGCCCTCGGACTTAAGATCCCTATTGCCGGCTTTCCAATAATCGTCGGGCCATTCGGCATTCAGGACGCGCGCGGAAATGTCTCGCAAAAATTGTTCGATTGGAGTTCCGTCGAAAATCTGAGAGCGTCGAATGACCGCGTCAAGGCTGCCCAGAATTCGTACAAAAGCAGCCGCGATCTCGTCGTGCTCGCGGTGGCCAATGCGTATCTGCAGGTAATCGCCGATACCTCGACCATCGAATCTCAACAAGCACAATTAAGTACCTCCCAAGCCCTGTACCAGCGGGCTCGCGACCAGAGAATTGCGGGAGTAGCCGCGCGCATTGATGAACTGCGCGCCCAAGTTGAGATGCAGACGCAGCAACAGCGCCTCATTGCCGCGCAGGATCAGAGGTCCAAGGACCTGTTGAGCCTGGCGCGCGCCATCGGCCTGCCTGCGGGGCAGGAATTCACTGTGACCGACAGTGTGCCGTACTCGCCACTCGAGGGAGTATCGCTGGATAAGGCATTGCAAGACGCGTACACGAACCGGCCCGATTATTTGAGCGCTCAACTTGAAGCGCGAGCCGCCGGCCTTTCGAGAAAGGCAGCCGTTGCCGAAAATCTTCCGACTGTCACCTCTTCTGCGAACTATGGCGATATCGGTCCCAATTTCAGCCATTCTCACGGCACCGTCGAAGCTTCCGCGAGCGTGAATATCCCGATCTTTCAAGGCACACGTGTGAAGGCGGATGTTCTGCAAGCAGACGCCGCGATGCAGCAGAGGCAGGCCGAGTTAGAGGATATAAGAGGGCGCATCGATCAGGATGTGCGTTCCGCATTTTTTGACTTGGACTCCGCGAGCGAACTCGTGAAGGTCGCCAGGAGTAACACGGACCTGGCGCGGGAAACTCTTGCCCAGGCGCAGGACCGCTTCAGCAGCGGAGTAACCGACAACATCGAAGTCGTGCAAGCGCAGGAATCCGTATCTTCGGCGGACCAGGCCTTCATTTCAAGCCTTTACGCTTTCAACATCGCGAAAGTTCAGCTCGCGCGCGCCGCCGGCATCGCCGAGCAGGCCGTCAAGAGTTACCTGGGAGGAAAGTGAAAATGGCTCAAGACAGAGTGGTGGATTTCGACGAAAGGGCTGTGTTGGATGAGCGGCCGGAGATTGCAGACACCACCACCCCTTTGGGAAAAGTTACGGGGGAGCATCACGAGCCCGATCTCGGCAAATCCGCCAGCGGGAAGAGGATGGCACGGATAAAAATTATTGCGCCCATCGTCGTCGTGCTCCTGGCTGCTGTAGGGGCGATTGCATATCGCCATTACGCAGGCTGGGAGTCCACGGACGATGCGCAGATCGATGGCTACGTCAATCCCATCAGCGCACGCGTGGCGGGCTACATCACGAACGTGTACGTGGACGACAACCAGTACGTGAAGGCCGGCACACTCCTTGCGAAGATCGACCCGAAGGATTATGAGGTGGCTGTCGCCAGCGCCCAGGCTACCTTGGCCAACGATCAGGCAACCGCCGACGCGAGTCAAGTAAACGTCCCAGTCATATCTGTGAATACGTCCAGCCAGCTGGCGTCTGCTGAAGCCGATGTCGCCAATGCCCACGCGGGAATTTCCGCTGCCGAGCAGCAACTCGCTGCGGCGCAGGCAGCAGTCCTGCAAGCTGAAGCGAACAACGCCAAGGCTCAGGACGACGTGAAGCGCTACAAGCAGTTGGTTGATAAGCAGGAAATTTCCGAGCAGGTGTATGTGCAAGCCGTCCAGACCTCCAACGGCGCGACCGCCGCCGTACAGGCTGCTACGGCGAATGTGCGGGCTGCGCAGGACGCGGTGCGCCAGGCTCAGTCCAGGCTTGCACAAGCTTCCGCTTCTGTCGAGTCTGCTCAAACAGGTCCCCAGCAGATTCGGATTCAAAGGTCCCGGGCTATTGCTGCGTCTGCCTCCGCGCAAAAATCCAGGACTGCCGTGGAGCAAGCGCAGCTAAACCTGGGTTACACGCGCATCTTTGCGCCCGTCGATGGCGTGGTCGCGAAGAGATCGGCACAACCTGGACAATACGTTTCGCCGGGACAGCAGTTGATGGCCGTCGTGCCTTTGGATGACATCTGGGTGACCGCGAACTTCAAAGAGACGCAACTTCAGAACATGCGGCCCGGCAACCCCGTGAAAATCCGTGTTGATGCGTATGGACGCACTTATTCAGGGTATGTCGAGAGCATCGCCGGAGGAACCGGAGCCGTATTCAGCTTGCTGCCTCCTGAAAATGCCACCGGCAACTATGTGAAGGTGGTTCAGCGTCTGCCAGTCAGGCTGCGACTCGATAAGGGCCAGGATCCTGATCGTCGGCTCAGGCCGGGTATGTCGGTCGTGCCTGATGTCGATGTCAGGCAAAGTTCTTCGAACGCGGGTGGAGCGGCGCAATGAGTGACCAGGCAACATCGAACGCAATCTCCGTCCCGGACTGGAACCCCGGGCACAATCTCTGGCTCATCGCGCTCACTGTGACCCTCGCGACCTTCATGGAAGTCCTGGATACAAGCGTGGCCAACGTTGCTCTTCCTCACATTGCCGGAGGTTTGGCGGCAGGGCAGGACGAGAGCAGTTGGGTGCTGACGTCCTACCTGGTTTCGAATGCAATTGTTTTGCCCCTGAGCGGCTGGCTTTCATCCATATTTGGCAGAAAAAGATTTTACATGAGCTGCGTCGTGCTGTTCACAGCGAGCTCTCTTCTGTGCGGAATTGCTCCAAGCCTTCCGCTACTGATTTTTTTTCGCATATTGCAGGGCGCGGGGGGAGGGGGGTTGCAGCCCAGCGAGCAGGCGATCCTCGCCGATACGTTTCCTCCCGCAAAGAGAGGCATGGCCTTCGCAATTTATGGGATGGCCGTGGTGGTAGCTCCGGCCCTGGGACCGACCATTGGAGGCTGGATTACCGATAACTATAGCTGGCGATGGATTTTCTTCATGAATATCCCAGTCGGAATTTTATCCGTGGCTCTGACTTCGCTGCTGGTTTCGGATCCCCCGTGGATTCGGTCCAAAAAATCCGGCGGAATCAAGGTGGACTACATTGGTTTCGGCCTGCTGGCGATCGGGCTGGGCGCGCTTCAGATCGTTCTCGACAAAGGGGAGCGGGAAGATTGGTTTGAGACGCACTACATCGTGATCTTGACCGTGATTGCCGTCATCTGTTTGATTGCCGTTTACTTCTGGGAGCGCTATCACGAACATCCGATCATTGAAGTCCGCCTTTTCAGCGACCGGACGTTCCTGATGGCCTGTGTGATGCTATTCATGGTGGGATTTGTTCTCTATGCCACCACATTGCTACTTCCTCAACTTGCGCAGACGCTGATGGGATACACCGCGGAACTGGCTGGGCTGATGATTATGCCGGGTGGGCTCGCTCTCATTGTGATGATGCCGGTGGCAGGTTTTCTTCTATCTAAATACGATGCGCGCGTAATGATCGCGTTCGGGCTCCTGGCGCTCGGTCTGGCCATGCTTTTCATGGCGCACCAATTCAGCCTCGACGCGGATTTCAAAACCATGATGTGGGGTCGCGTGTTACAGACGGCGGGGCTGGCGTTCCTTTTCATTCCAATCAACACCGCGGCCTACTCCTATTTGCCGCGAGAAAAAAACAATGCTGCTTCCGGGCTGATTAATTTGTCGCGCAACATCGGCGCAAGCGTCGGCATTTCCTTCGTCACGACGATGCTGACGCGCCGGGCGCAGTTCCACCAAACCGCGCTGACCGCTCACGCCACGGCGTACAGCAGCCAATTCAACAACACGGTGCAAAGTATGAGCCAAAGCTACGCGGCGAACGGCCCGATTGCCGCGCAGCATCAGGCGTACGGCCAACTGTACGGATTCATTCTGCGGCAATCGTCCATGATCGCGTACCTCGACAATTTCTGGATCCTGGGCCTCTCGGCTCTGGTGATGATTCCCTTTGTTTTCCTGATGAAGCGGCCTCCAAAAGGAGTATCCGCCGCGGCCCATTGATGTTAGCCGTTGGATGCGCTGTCGTATTTCGGACTAGTGTCCGCCCGCTGACTCGTGTGCGTCCACCGGAAGTACTTCCCTTATTCCGCCCTCATAGACCTGCATAGTTTGTATCTCTCTCACTTATCGCATGTTAAGTCGAAGCGCGCCCGCCATTTCCGCTGTGGAACACCGAATGCTTTATCGCAGTCATGAAATTTCGGTGGGCCTTCCAAAAGTGCGAAGGCCATGGAGTGGATTATGATGTGGATTGTTCGGCTTGCACTAAAGCAGCCGTACACGATCGTGGTACTCGCTATCTTGATCTTCCTATTTGGGGGTCTCTCGATCGTTCGGACTCCCACGGACATCTTTCCGAACATCAACATCCCAGTCGTCAGCATTGTCTGGACCTATAACAGCCTCGAACCGCAGGACTTGGCCGACAGGATCGTCACCATCACAGAACGCAACCTGACCACCACCGTCGATAACATCGAGCACTTAGAGTCGCAGTCGTTTTACGGTATCGCTGTGGTGAAAGTATTTTTTCAACCCACAGTAAGTATCGACAAGGCCATCGCCCAGATCACGGCAAATTCCCAAACGCAACTCAGACAGTTGCCCGCGGGCACCACGCCGCC
>JAOAPW010000134.1 GCA_025463105.1 Candidatus Acidiferrum typicum
TGTTTCGGTAGGTTAGTCTTACGCAACCGTGCCCGGGTGGCGGAATGGCATACGCGGGGGACTTAAAATCCCTTGCCCTTCGGGGCGTGCGGGTTCGACTCCCGCCCCGGGCACCAGCAAAACCAAACTCTCATCACAGAACTGATTGACCTGCGTTAACCGGTTCCGGGACGCTGGCTACAGGTTGCGGATGCGCCAGATTTTTTGTCAGCGTCTTCCCGTCGATTTCTTTTTCCCAGCGCGCCACTACGAGTGTCGCGACGCCATTGCCAAGCATATTAACCACTGCACGGGCCATGCTCATGAATCTGTCGATTCCCAGGAGCAAAGCCATGCCGGCCACTGGAATCGTCGGGATCACGGTGAGGGTTCCTACCAGCGCGATGAAAGCTGCGCCTTGCACGCCACTTGCTCCCTTGGACGTCAGCACCGCTACGATAAAAATCGTAAGCTGCTGTCCAAGTGTCAAATGTGTATTCGTAGCTTGAGCGATGAAGAGCGCCGCCAGCGTCATATACATGCTGCTTCCATCAGTGTTGAATGTGTAGCCGGTCGGCACCACCAATCCCACCAACGATTTCGAGCAGCCCAGTTGCTCCATTTTACTCATCAGGGTGGGTAGCGCCGGCTCCGAGGAACTGGTCGCAAGTGTCAGCAGGATTTCTTCCTTGATGTATGCAAGAAATTTGAAAATGTTGAAACCCACAGCCCAGCAAACCGCACCGAGGATTACGAGAACGAATACGATGCAGGTGAGATAAAACGTGGCGATCAGCTTCAATAAGGGGCCGAGCGCGGTAATGCCGTATTTTCCGATCGTAAATGCCATCGCGCCAAAAGCGCCGATCGGCGCGAGACGCATCACGATATTCACCACCCCAAACACGGCATGCGTCATCCCGTCAAATAAATCGACCACGTGCTTGCAGCGCGGTCCCATCGCTGACAAGGCGAAGCCAAACAGGATGGCGACGAGAAGAACTTGCAGAATGTCCCCTCGCGTGAACGCATCCACGATCGTGTTGGGAATGATGTGCAAAATAAAATCGGGGACGCTTTGCGCTTTTGCGGCGCCGGCGTAATCGGCCACGGCTTTCGTGTCAAGCATCGCGGGATTTACGTTGAATCCCGCGCCAGGTTGCAGGACATTGCCAACAATAAGTCCCAGCAGCAGCGCGAGCGTGGAGATAACTTCAAAATAAAGCAGAGCCTTGCCGCCGACTCGCCCCACCTTTTTCATATCTTCCATGCCGGCGATGCCCGTAACCACGGTGCAAAAGATAATCACGGCGATGATCATGGTGATCAGGCGGATGAAGCCATCGCCAAGCGGTTTCATGGCCACCGCGGTTGCCGGCCGGGCAATTCCGAGAACAATCCCGACCGCGATTCCGAAAAGTACCTGCCACGATAGACTGGTATAGAAGGGTTTCTTTTTTCCGTTAGAGACGGCAACGGCTGGGGCAATTGGTTGCGTGGCGCCGATTTCTTCCATCGTATTTCTCCTTCAGCGCATGCGCGCCGAGAGTATTATCCGAGCCACTTACCAGGGTCCTGCAGCGCGTCGGCCAGATCGTTTAAGAACGAAGCCGCACGCGCGCCGTCAACGACACGGTGATCGCTCGACAGTGTCATCGTCATCATGGGACGGATGCCGGGTTTACCATCGACCGGCACCACACGATCCGTGATACGCCCCACGGCCAGAATGGCGGCTTGTGGCGGGTTGATAATAGCGCTAAAAGCGTCGACTTTGTACATCCCCAAATTGCTGATGGTGAACGTGGCCCCGGCGATGTCGGTGGGCCGTAATTTGTTCGACCGGGCCCGCTCAGTTAACTCCTGCCGAAGAGCCGCAATTTCGCCAAGATTTTTCGCCTGCGCGCCGGGAATCACGGCGGCCACGACTCCATCGCTTACCGCCATCGCGATGCCGATATTTACTTCCGGATTGAAGCGAATTTCTTCGCCCGTCCAGCTGGCATTCAACCGCGGATGCTTTACCAGAACTCGCGCTGCAAGGCCCACCAGGATGTCCGTGTGCGTGACTCGCACGCCTTGCGCTTTTTCAATCGACGATCCCAATTTTTCGCGCGCTTCGTTCGCTGCTCCCGCATCGATCTCTCGTACCACGAAGAAATGCGGCACGGTGGTCCAGCTTTGCGTGGTCCGCTCGGCCATCAGCCGCGCGATCGAGCTCATTGTTTCCACTGTGCCGGAAACGGCGGCTTGCGTTGACGAACCCGGTGACGCAACCAGAGCCATTATGTCTTCAGCGAGAATTTCTCCGTCGCTTCCGGTGCCTCGCACACCGCTGAGATCAATGCCATGTTCTTTCGCGAGCCGGCGAGCCTTGGGGGAAATTCGCGCAGTTGATGAGACGGGAGCGCTGGAAGTCTTCGCGGCAGCAGCCGGCGCAGCGGATGCAGCTTTTGTATCCATCCGTCTGCCGGTGCCGGACGGTTGCGTCTCGGCGGGAGGCTTTTCGCCCGGCATAACGATCCAGGCAATCGTTTGGCCCACGGGAATGACGTCGCCCTCGTGGGCCTTCACTCCAGCAAGAATTCCTTCGGCCGGAGATTCGATCTCGACGACAGCCTTGTCAGTTTCAATTTCGAGGAGCGGCTCGCCCTTGGCGACGGCTTCACCTTCTTTTTTTCGCCAGGATAGAAGCTTCCCGTTTTCCTGCGCCATTTCCAGGGCGGGCATTACGATGTTGTGGGCCATGATGTTTAGGAACGGCGAAGCAGCTCGCCGTTATTTTGAAACAGCGACTCGCTCCGTTTTCGCGCTGGCTTCGACCATTTCCAGTACGCGTTGGCTGGGGGCAGCTTCATGCTCCCGCGTGGTTTCAAGAGGCCCATCAACGGTCACATAGGGCGCGCCGGCCACCAGAAGTTTTTCAGCCGGGAAACGCGTAATGACTTCGTGGCCAGTCTCCGTAACCACAATTTCTTCCTCGATCCGCGCAGCGCTCCAGCCATCCGTTGACGGCCAGAACGTTTCGAGCGCGAATACCATGCCCGGCTTGATCTCGTGTGAATGCTCGAGCGAAACCAATCGGCTGATCACCGGCTTCTCCCAGATCGCGAGGCCAATTCCGTGGCCATACTGCAGCGCGAAGGCGGCCTCTTCGTCCGGGAAACCGAATTCTTTCGCCTTTGGCCATACTGATGCGATTTCCGCGGTCGTGCGTCCGGGACGGACCAGAGAAATTGCAGCGTCCAGATATTCGCGGCAGCGCTTGTAGGCGTCAATCATCGCGCGCGATGCGTAACCGATCGTGAAACACCGGTAGTAGCAGGTTCGGTAGCCCATGTACGAGTGCAGAATATCGTAATAGACCGGGTCGCCGGGACGAAGCACGCGATCGGAAAAAACGTGCGGATGCGGATTGCAGCGCTCGCCGGAAATCGCGTTTACCGCTTCCACGTATTCCGAACCAAGATCGTAAAGAACTTTGCTGACCAGTCCGACGGCTTCGTTTTCGCGCATGCCGGGTTTCATGGCGCAATACAAATCGTGATACGCCGCGTCGACCATCATCGCCGACATATTCAACAG
>JAOAPW010000209.1 GCA_025463105.1 Candidatus Acidiferrum typicum
CGCAAGAGAATCCGGTCTTCAAGATTGATGACAACATAACGCGGTTCGCTTATTCAGGAAGCGGACGGATCGCATATGCTACGCGGCATGTTTTTTCCGTTAAAAAGATTCAATTGCAAAGGGACGATGTTTGGATTGCCGAGATGGATGGAAAGAAACGCCGCATTCTGTTTGGAGAAAAGTTTGCGCGCGGGACGGGGCCGTTTAGCTATACCGTGCGCGGGCTGCGCTGGTCGCCTGACGGCAGCAAGTTGGCGATTGAGTTGGGAACGAGTGAGATGATCAACGACGATGGCGACACGCGCGAAGGCGTGATGACGTTGTTGCTGGACGATTCGGGCCGCGAAATCGCAATTCCCGGAGCGGATAGCGTGATTCCCGGCGCGACCGATGCGGCCTGGATGTCGGATGGAGCCAGCGTGGTGTATCTGACGGAGCAGGCGTGGAGAAATGGGAAGTCCGCTGCGGCAGCTGTGGGTCAGGCGTCAGTAAGACGGGATCCTTCAGATCCGCCGGAGAAGCCGGCGCCAAGCAAACTTTTTACGATGAATCGAGTCAAGCCGTTTGCTGAAGGGGCGAGCGCGCTGTTTCAGGGAAAATTATTTTCCGCAGTGGCTTGGAACAGGAAACAAGATGCGGGTGTTGGCGTTGAACGCCAGGCAGATGGAAAAGAAGATTCGCGGCTCGTTTTGCTCGATCTCGCACACGAGACTTCGCGAGCATTGGGAATGCTTGAAGGCTTTGCTGGAGGACTGAGCATTTCGCCTTCCGGAAACAAAGTGGCGTACTGGATTGATAATGAGCGGCTCGAAATCCGCGAGATCAATTTGCCAAACCGGATGGCGCGCGTGCGTGTAGCGATTGGAACTTTGGCCTGGTCGGGCGATGAAACTCGAGTGCTGGTAAAGCGTGGACCGGCACTGCGATCCGGCGGCTTGGCGTGGGTAACGCTGCCGCAGTTGGTGACTGTGGCGGCTGGCGCTGCTCCCGTGACCGTCGAGGCCGCGCCTCGATCCATTTTGCATGAGCTGGAGTTTCGCCAGTTTGATATCTCACCGGATGGGAGATTTTTAGGCGTCGTTGAGCCGGGCGGACGGAATTTGATTGTCTATCCGGTGTTGTGAAGAGTTTTCGTTGAGGCGACAGAAACGTGCACGCTCTCTGGTATTTTCGCAGGATCGGCAGGAATTTGAAATTTCAGATTTGAAATTTGAAATATCGGAGAAGGGGCGCCAACGTTCCATATTCTCCGAACTCAGAGACTGGCAGAGAGAATTCCAACATCCTTCATCGCACAACTTAGTCCGTTGATGATTCGTATGTTCGGCCCCCCAAAGCAGACCGCCGCTAGAAAATCGCTTTAGCTACGGAGCTTGTGGAGTTCCTTGGCGATGCAGAGGTCCATGACGACGAACAGTCCGGCAGGTCGGGCGAGGGCTGCGGAGGGTTCGTTGTTGACGCCTTCCTGCATCCAGATTGCGTGGGCGCATATGTGAATGGCTGATTCAACTACTTCCGGAACGAGCTCTGATCGGCGGAAAATATCCACGATATCGATTTTTTCCGGGATGTCTTCGAGGCGCGCATAACATTTTTCACCGAGAATTGAAGTTTCATTCGGATTGACGGGGATTATGCGGTAGCCGGCCGATTGCAGATATTGCGAGACGCCAAAGCTCGGGCGAAACGTCTTTGATGAGAGGCCTACGACCGCGATTGTTTTTGAAGACGCCAGAAGGCCAGCGATTGCCGGCTCGTCGTTCTGCGAATTCGGAATATTATCTCTCATCATCGAGGAAAACGTTTCTCACAGGTTATAACTAGGTTGCTCATTTTGGCCGGCGTCGGCGAACGTGGCGACCTTTAGGCGCGGACGGCAATGCAGGTTTGTTTTCGAGCGCTCGATCGATTGCGCGCGACAGTTTCGCGACTTCAGTTGCATCGAGACGCCGGTAGTGGCCCTCCGGAACGGTCTCGGCTTCGAGCGACGCCAGCTTCACGCGTTTCATTTTTTCGACGCGATGGCCCATATTAAGGAGATTGCGGCGCAGCAAATCGCGGCGGACTCCTGAGAATTGTACCTGGTACCACGGATTCGGCGGATTCTTCCCAGCGGAATGTGGGGCGCGAAGCGGAACAATTTCCCCCTTAAGAGAAGTCGCCAGATTCTTGATTTGTGCGTCGCCGAGGCGGCCTTTCACTTTGATCCAATAAGTTTGCGGCAGGTTGGGCGAGGCTTTCAGCATGCGGCTGGCGAGATCACCGTCACTCGTGAGAAAAACGACGCCGCTGGCAGCGTAGTCCAGTCGGCCCACGGGAAAAACTCTTTCGGAAACACCAACGAGCAGATCGCGAATCGTGCGCCGGCCTTCAGGATCGGCGATCGTTGAAACGATTTGCGGAGGCTTGTGAAGAAGCACATAGACGCGAGACCCTGAAATCGTGGCAACCTTGCCGGCCGCTTCGATTTTGTCGCGCTCAGGATCGGCTTTGACGCCGAGTTCGGTAACGACTTCGCCGTTGACGCGCACTTGACCGCTCAGAATCAGTTCTTCCGCATGACGCCGAGAAGCAATTCCAGCGCGGGAAATAATTTTTTGCAGGCGTTCAAGCATTTAAGACGACGCGCTTTCTACCTTGGGATTCTCTGCGCTTTGTTCTGTATTCATGTCAACGGATTTCGGTGAATCGTCGGCACCGGGTTGCGCCGATTCGTCTGTTTCGGTTTTGTGGATGGCTTGCAACTCTGAGGGATCCTCGTTTTGGGAAGTCTCGAGATGATCTGGCACCACCGATTCCGCCGTAGATTCCGATTGAGATTCTGCCTCAGGCTCGACAGGTGCGACGCCTTCGTCGGCGCCAAGAGCGGCGCGCGCGAGTTGCTCGAATTCCTTGAGACTGGGCAGCTCGTCGAGATCGGAAAGGCCGAAACGCATCAGGAATTCTTTCGATGTGCGGTAAAGGATGGGGCGGCCCATGACGGCTTTGCGGCCGGCCGTGGTGATCAATCGCTTTTCGAGCAGCGTCTTGATGACTCCGGATACATTGACGCCGCGAATCTCCTGAATTTCCGGGCCGGTGACGGGCTGGCGGTAGGAAATGACGGCAAGCGTTTCGAGCGCAGGCATCGTCAATCGGAGCGGAGGGCGAAGGCTCTTGATGAAACGGCGCACGACATCGTGGTGTTGCGGCTTGGTGTAGAACTTGTACCCACCCGCGACGCCGCGAATTTCGATGCCGCGATCCTCCACGGCATACGTGGCGATCATTTCGTCGAGCGCGGCGCGAATGATCTGTTTTTCTTCGCCGATAGCAGCGGCGATTTGATCGAGCGTCGCGGGTTCGTCGGCGGCATAGATAATTGCTTCGAGCGCGCCTTTCAGTTCCACGGGATTCATGGTCATTCTCTCTCCGGGCTCCAAGTAGAGCCCCCACCCGGATACTGCTCGTCAATTTCCCGAAGCGTCTCCTGCGGGGTTTCGTTCAGCGATTCGCCACCCGCGAAGACTACGTCGAACATTTTATGCTTTCGCAATCGAATATCTCCAAATTGTTCCTGTTGTGTCAGGACAATTGCCTGCAAGCGCACCAGCTCCAGCACGGCGAGCAGAGCAACTATCATTGCATGGC
>JAOAPW010000147.1 GCA_025463105.1 Candidatus Acidiferrum typicum
AACACGGCGGACGCAACGCCTGCCGACCGCGCCCGCGCAGTGGCTCGAGTCGCGGACATGGCCGAAAAAAATAAACAAACGGCGGCCGGAATTTTCACAACGGGTGTGACGCAATCGGCGATTGCCAACACAAGCGGCCTGTTTGCATCGCATCGCCAGACGCGCGCCGAATTTTCGATCACCATTCTGGAATCCGATTCCTCCGGCTGGGCCAAGTCCAACGCTCCTGACCTCGCCCGTATCGATCCCGTGGCACTGGCAGAAAGCGCCAGCGAAAAATCCGCCGCCTCGCGCAAGCCAGGCGAGGCTGCTCCCGGCAAGTGGACCGTAATTCTCGAACCCGCCGCTGTCCTCGATCTGGTGGGTTTTCTTTTTTACGATTTTGCGGGCACGGCGGTGGCAGACCAGCGCTCCTGTTTCAACAAACGCATGGGAAAACGCGTGATGGGCGAGAACATCACTCTTCACGACGACGTGTATCACCCGCTGCAGTCGGGCCTGCCGTTCGATGGCGAAGGAATTCCCCGGCAACGCGTGCTGCTGGTCGATAAAGGTGTCCCGAGCAATCTCGTGTATGCGCGCGCCACCGCGAAAAAAATGAAAGCCAAGCCCACGGGCCACGGATTTTCATTGCCGAACGATTATGGCGAAGCCCCGATGAACCTCGTTTTCTCCGGCGGCAATTCTTCCGTGGACGAAATGGTGCATTCCACAGAGCGCGGCGTCCTGGTGACGCGTCTGTGGTACATCCGCGAAGTCGATCCCTACGAAAAAATTTTAACCGGCATGACACGCGATGGCACGTTCCTCGTTCAGAACGGCCGCGTTGCCGGCGGCATCCGAAATTTCCGCTTCAACCAAAGCATTCTCGAAATGCTTTCTAACGTCGAGCTACTCGGCTCCGCCGTGCGCGCCGCCGGCGAAGAATCATTCGAAATGGTAGTCCCGCCACTGCAGGTCCGCGCTTTCCATTTCTCTGAAGTCACGAAGTTTTAGCCGTCAGCTCACCCAGATTGAGTAGCACAGGCTTCAGCCTGTGTGGTTTTGACTTGGGTGTGCTGTTTCGCCGATGCAAAAAGAAAGTCAACAGAACACAGACTGAAGTCTGTGCTACAAGATTCTACTGAACGTGCCCCTTCACGGCCTTTTCCTCCAGAGATTCTCCTCCGTGCAACAGGCGGTCTTCGCAGGTGATAAGTTCCGCAAGCGTCCAGTCCGGGTGATACCTGTAAATTGATCGTCCCATCCATGGTTTTGTGAAGGCTTTGGGGTCGTCGAATTTCCAATCGATCTGCAACCTGTCATGATTCACGCGCCGCATGCGGGCAACAACGTGCAGCGCGTCGCTATGTGGATGACCCGCGCGATCGAGCCACGTTGAATCTTTAAGGCCGATGGTATCAACGACGAGTGTGTCACCGTCCCACTTGCCAAACGAGTAGCCCATGTAGCTGGGATCGGGATCCTCGGGAGGTTTTCGCCCATCCATCCAGATGTGGCTGACGGCGTAATCTCTTTCAAACAGGATAAGTATCCGGTCGCGCACCTGAATAATCTCGAACGGAAAAACTTCTGTCATCAGTCGCGGCATACCACTCGGAAAACAACTCGCTACGGTGGGGTCCATATTGACCAGTCCGTTGGTATTCCGTTGGCCGGGGTCGTCGTTCTTGTTGGCTTTCCACTTTGCCTCTGCCCAACTCTGGAAAGAAGGGTCCTCCCTGGGATTGAAGGTTGCCGCCGACTCCGTGATGTTTGCCCAAACTCCATTCAGGTCCGGCACAGGGGCCGGAGTCTGAATCTTTTTCGCTCCTGGTTGCGCGGCGGTCTGAGCGAGAAGGGTAGTCGAGGCAGGGAACACCGCAAGCACCGCAACGATGAGATTTATCCAAAGATTGCGCATGTGGAGACTCACCTCTTCCGTTTCGATCGGAGTCCTAACGGCTCGCGCGTGCGGTCCTTTAAGCGCCGGTCCTCAGTTTTTTACGGCCGGGTCGAGTTCTCGCCCGTCGGCAAAAATGATTTTGCTGAAATTAATGTAGTTGGCGCCTCCTTTGACGCGATGGCCGACCAGAGTGATCTGGTCTCCGGGCTTCACGGTATTCTTCGTCCAGCCCTGGCGGTTCAAAATATTGGGACTATTGGTCTCGGCAATCCATTTTTCAACTTTTCCATTTTCGTCCGTGGCGTCGACGTGGATGAGCGCGTGCGGGTTGACCCACTCGAACTCCGTTACAACTCCCTTCACGGTAGCGGTAGAAGACACGTCGTAATTCGACCGGCCGTGATGCGCGAGCACAGGAACACAGGCGATGAGAAGACCAACGGTCCCAACGAACATACCCCAAAACTTATTTTTCATTTGAGTACCCTCTGCGATTTCTACCCGACCCGTGAGCAGAACCATATGCCACCGGTCGTTTGCTGTCAATAACATCTCCCTTTGTAGGACAGGCACTCTTGCCTGTCCTCTGAATTCGCTAAACCCAAACTGAGCGTTCGGCGGATAGGCTGCAACGATGCGCCGGCATACAAAACCGAACAGGCAAGTGCCTGTCGTACCAGCTCATCCGAACCCACAAATCCTACGTAGCATCTAAATGACGGCGCTCCACGCTTCGCATGAAGCCCTTTGCTTAAAGGGGGCAGGGTAAACGTTCAGCGTAAAACTAGAGCCCACACCCGTGTAGTGTTAAAGTCGAACAAAGCCACATGGACAGACGCAGATTCATTTCGATTGCTGGCGGAGCAGGGCTGGGGATTCTGCTGCCGTACGCTGTGTACCGTTCGCTCTCGTACGGATTCGGCGGCGGGCGCGTCAACGTCAAGAACTATGAAAAGTTTGGCCCCGATGCTGCTCTCCGCGCCATTGCACCCGTTCCGGAATTTTATGTGACGTCTTCGCACGGGGAACCGGCGGTGGACGTTGGAAAATGGTCGCTGACGATTGATGGCCTGGTTGACGAACCATTGCATTTCGACTATGACGATGTTCGAAAGCTTGCGCCTTACGAGACGACGCTCACGCTCGAATGCATTTCGAATGAAATTGCGGGCGG
>JAOAPW010000150.1 GCA_025463105.1 Candidatus Acidiferrum typicum
AACTCGTTGCCGGAGATGTTGGCTTCATCGTCGCGAACATCAAGCGCGTGGCCGATGCCCGCGTGGGCGATACTGTGATCGATGCGGCGCGTCCTGCTCCGGCCCTGCCTGGATTTGAAGCGATCAAGCCGATGGTTTTCGCCGGCTTGTTCCCTGTGCTGGCGAGCGATTATGAAAATCTGCGGGATGCGCTGGGCAAACTGCAGCTCAATGACGCGGCTTTCTTCTACGAGCCGGAAAATTCCGTTGCGCTCGGTTTCGGATTTCGCTGCGGGTTCCTCGGATTGCTGCACATGGAGATTGTGCAGGAGCGGCTGGAGCGCGAATTCGGGATCAACCTCATCACCACCGCGCCCAGCGTGCGTTACCGGATCACGACCACCGGTGGCTCGGTCGTTGAAGTGGACAGCCCCACGAAATTTCCTCCTCCGAATGAAATGGCCAAGATCGAAGAGCCGGTCATCACCGCCATGATTATCACCGCAGAGGATTCCGTTGGCGCCATCCTGCAGCTCTGCGAGGAAAAGCGCGGCGTGCAGAAAAATTTCGAGTATCTTTCGCCGGAGCGCGTCATGCTCACATATGAACTTCCACTCAACGAAATCGTGCTCGATTTTTATGACCGCTTGAAAAGCGCCTCGCGCGGCTACGCATCGCTCGACTATCACCTGGCTGGTTATGCGGAAGCCGATCTGGTTAAGCTGGACGTTCTGGTGGGCGGCGAGCCGGTGGACGCGCTCGCGCTGGTTTGCCACCGGGAGTTTTCCTATGAACGCGGGCGGGAATTGGTGACGCGCCTGCGTAAGCTGATTCCCCGCCAGATGTTTGAAGTTCCGATTCAGGCCGCCATCGGCAGCCGCGTGATCGCGCGCGAAACCGTCGCCGCGATTCGCAAGAACGTTCTCGCCAAGTGCTATGGCGGCGACATTACGCGGAAGCGCAAGCTCCTCGAGAAACAAAAAGAAGGAAAAAAGCGCATGAAGCGCGTCGGCCGCGTGGATATCCCGCAGGAAGCTTTCCTCGCCGTACTGAAAGTCGCCAGTACAACAGACGAGTAATGAACTTTATCCGAGTATTGATTGGAAACTATCAGCCACTTGTGTAGCCGGACGCAGAAAGCGTAAACTTCTCTTACGTATGAAATCTACACTGAAACCGAAAAAATACGTTACAAATCGTCGCGGCCAAAAGGTTGGCGTGGTCCTCGATATCGAAGACTACAAGAAAATGGTAGCCGATATTGAGGAATTGGAATCGATCCGAGCCTATGACGCTGCGAAGGCCTCTGGAGACGAACGAATCTCGTTTCAAAAGGCCACACAGGAAATTGAACGCTCACGCGAGTGAGTTACTCCCTGCTCATTCTTCGAAGGGCCCAGAGTGAGCTAGCCGCGTTACCCCAAGAGACCTACGAAAAGTTAAAGTCAGCGATCTCAGCTCTTTCCGAGAATTCCAGACCTCACGGATGCAAGAAACTTGCGGGACGGCAGGGCTGGCGAATTGGGGTAGGAGCCTATCGAGTGATCAACGAAGTTGACGGTGCGGAGCGGACCGTAATTATCCTTCACGTGGGGCACCGACGAGACGTCTATCGGTAATCGGCTGGAATTATGAGAAACACGTTCGGGCCGCGTTACCCCTACGCTTTCGGCAATTCTTTTCTTCGAACTTCCGCCCCCAGGCGTCCGCGCGCGAGTTGTACATTCACTTCCGCGCCAATGGCCACCTGATCGGCGGCCCGCAACACTTTCCCTTCCGCGTCGGTGCAAATCGCGTAGCCACGATCGAGCACGCGCAACGGGTTGCGTTCATCAAGTTGCAGCCGCAGGCGCTCCAGAAGCTGGATTTTGGCGACCATCAGGCGCTCCGTCCTCATGCTCAATTCCGCGGAGCGCTGAACGAGCCGCAAACCGAGCGCCCTGATTTTCGCGCGCAGGTCGAACGATGCGATGCGTGTCCCGGCAATCGTGTAGCGGTGGCGCAACCGCTTGATCCGTCCTTCGAGCGCTACTCCAAGCCGCGAACTCAGCTCATCGGTTTGCTGGCGGTTGCGGCGCAAGAGATCTTCCAGGCGGCGGAAACCGATATGCGTCGCGAGTTCCTTCAAATGGTGACGGAACTCGAGTAGAATATATCGCATTCGTTGTGAAATTTTATGTTCCAACTCCATCAAGTGCCGCTGAAATTCCAGCCGCGACCGCACCACGATTTCCGCGGCCGCGGAAGGTGTCGACGCGCGCATATCCGCCACAAAATCCGCGATCGTGAAGTCAGCTTCGTGTCCGACTCCGCTCACGATGGGAATCGTGCATGCCACAATCGCGCGCGCCACGATTTCCTCGTTGAAGGCCCAGAGATCCTCGATCGATCCGCCGCCTCGCGCCAAAAGAATCACGTCCACCAATTGCTTGCGGCTGAAATATTTGAGCGCCGCGACGATATCTTCTGCCGCTCCGTCGCCCTGCACGCGCACGGGATACACCATCAGGTGCAAATTGGAAAATCGGCGGCGCAAAATGCGAATAATGTCTCGAACGGCAGCCCCTTTGGGTGAAGTCACGACTCCGATGCACCGCGGCATCACGGGAAGCGGTTTTTTACGCGCTTCGTCGAAAAGTCCTTCGGCCTCGAGGCGCTTCTTCAGCTGCTCGAATGCAAACTGCAGCGCGCCTACACCCGATGGTTCAATGTGCTCCACATAAATCTGATATTCGCCGCGCGGCTCGTACACGCCGATCGATCCGCGCACGATTAGTTTCAATCCGTCCTCGGGCTGGCACTTTAAGCGCACCGCCTGGTTGCGAAAGCAAACGCATTTTACTTGCGCCTTCGCGTCCTTGAGAGTGAAATAAATATGTCCTGATTGCGCGGCGCGGCAGTTGGAAACTTCGCCTTCGACCCATAGATTAGTAAATTGCACGGCGAGAACGGTGCCGATTCGCGCCGTCAGCTCCATCACGCTCCAGATTTTTCGTTCCGGCGCGAGGTTCAACTCGAATTGACTTATTTCTTTAGCCATTGGATCAGCCACATCACCAACGTGAGAATCACGCTCAGCAGAATACACGTCACCACGGGGAAATAGAACGAGCCGTGCTTGCCTTGATACGAGATGTCGCCCGGCAAACGTCCAAGGCGCAGCGGCAGGCCGCCCGGCCGCGCAGCCAGCCACACAAGCGCGCCGATAGCAGCGAGAGCGAAGCCCGCAAAGACCATCATTCTGCCAAGGTCGCGCATAGGCTCCCTGGCAACCATTCTATCTAATTTGTGAGAGATTCAGCCAAATTGGAAATGTTGCGCTCTTCTCTGGATTAATACTTAACTTTGGTCATCCCTGATACTCGCACAATAAAAATCCCCGCCTCTGACCCTTCGCTATCGCTCTGGGCAAGAGAGACGGACTAGAACAGCTAGCATCGACCGGGCAGATATTCTAGCCCGGGGATTCAGACCGGGGATTTTGCTCGCAATGAAATTCAGATCAGCTCGTGCCCCGCGAAGAAATATCCGAGCTCGAATGCCGCCGTCTCCGGAGCGTCCGAACCGTGCGTGCAATTGCTGCCAATACTGGTGCCGAGGTCACGACGAATCGTGCCCGGCGCGGCCTTGGCGGGATCGGTGGCGCCCATCGTATCGCGCCACTTGAGGATCGCTCCTTCACTTTCAAGCGCCAGGACAACAACTTTTCCAGAACTCATAAATTCGGTCAGCTCGCCGAAAAAACCTCGTTCGCGATGCACCGCGTAAAATCCCTCGGCCTCGTTTCGCGTGAGCCGCATTGATTTGACTGCCACGATCTGAAATCCAGCCCTGTGAATACGCGCCAGGATTTCCCCTGACAGACCGCGTCCCACGGCGTCAGGCTTAATGATTGCAAGTGTGCGTTCAATTGCCATTCAATATTTCTCCATGATTATGATTTGTCACTGGCGATTTTCCCTTCCCTACGCTTGTTTTACTTTGATCGCAGCGGCAAGCGTCGAGCCAATATCCGCAGGACTTTGCACGGTATGAATTCCGGCCGCGGCCATTGCCTTGTATTTTTCCGCCGCAGTGCCCGCCCCGCCGCTGATGATCGCGCCGGCATGACCCATGCGGCGGCCCGGTGGCGCGGTTTGTCCGGCAATCAATCCCACGACAGGCTTCTTTACATTTGCCTTGATATACGTAGCAGCCTGCTCCTCTGCGTTGCCGCCGATTTCGCCGATCATCACGATGGCATGCGTTTCAGGATCTTCATTAAAAAAACGGATGGCATCAAGGAATGTCGTCCCGATAATCGGATCGCCACCAATCCCAATACAGGTGGACTGGCCGATTCCAAGCTTCGTCAACTGGTCCACGGCTTCATACGTCAGAGTTCCACTGCGGCTCACGACACCCACGTTTCCCTGCTTGTGAATCCTCCCCGGCATGATTCCGATTTTGCATTTTCCCGGCGAGATGATTCCCGGACAATTCGGTCCGATCAAACGCGCATTGGAATTCCTGAGTACCGCCTCAACACGCACCATGTCGAGCGTGGGAATGCCTTCAGTGATGCAAATGACCAGCGACACGGTGGAGTCGAGCGCCTCAAGAATCGCGTCCGCCGCATACGGTGGCGGCACGAAGATCAACGACGCATCCGCACCGGTCTCGCGGACCGCATCCGCCACGGTATTGAAGACGGGCACGTCAAGGTGCCGCGTGCCTCCCTTGCCTGGAGTCACCCCGGCGACCACTTTGGTGCCGTACTCCATCATCTGTTGCGCATGAAAACTGCCTTCACGGCCGGTCAAGCCCTGGACGAGAACGCGCGTTTTTTCGTTTACCAGGACACTCATCGCGCACCCCCTGCGAGCTTGACAATCTTCTCCGCTCCATCTTTCATTCCCTGCGCGATCGTGAATCCAAGACCTGACTCGCGCAAAATTTCCTGGCCTTTTTCCACGTTGGTGCCTTCCATGCGAACTACCACCGGCAGCTTGATATTCAATTCCTTGGCCGCGGCCACGACGCCGTTTGCCAGGACGTCGCATCGCAGGATGCCGCCAAAAATATTGATGAACACGCCTTTCACGCTCGGGTCGCTCACCAGAATCTTGAACGCATTCTTCACTTGTTCGGCGGAAGCGCCGCCGCCTACGTCGAGAAAATTTGCGGGCGAACCGCCGGAAAGCTTGATGATATCCATCGTTCCCATAGCGAGCCCCGCGCCGTTGACCATGCAGCCCACGCTGCCGTCGAGCTTGATGTAGTTAAGCTTGAAGTTGGACGCTTCGACTTCCAGCGGATCTTCCTCGTTCAAGTCGCGCAGCTCGACGAGATCTTTGTGCCGGAAAAGAGCGTTATCGTCAAAAGCCATCTTCGCGTCGAGCGCCACCAGCTTGCCCTCGCCCGTCACAATCAGCGGATTGATTTCCGCAAGCGACGCGTCTGTTTCCAGAAATGTACGGTAGAGCGCCTGCAGGAAGGGCCAGGCGGCGTTCGCAGCGTCGCCGAAAAGTCCCAAACCAAACGCGAGCTTGCGCGCGTGGTAGGGCTGCAGTCCGGTCGCCGGAGAAATCGTCTCTCGCAGAATCAGCTCCGGATTCTTATGCGCGACTTCTTCAATCTCCATGCCACCCGCCGTGCTGGCCATCACCACAGGCGCCGCTACTGCGCGGTCCACTAGAATGCTTAGGTAAAGCTCGCGCTTGATGTCGAGCCCTTCCTCGATCAGCAGCCGTTGGACGATGCGTCCGGCGGGACCTGTCTGGGGCGTTACGAGCTTCATTCCCAGGATAGACTTCGCCAGATCGGCGGCT
>JAOAPW010000165.1 GCA_025463105.1 Candidatus Acidiferrum typicum
TGTCAGCTGGTAGGCGAGAACCGCTTCTCTCTGGCAAATGTCGCACTGCGAACCATGTTCGCTCGCGTAACAATCGAGAAGGCTCTTGTGCCCCACGCTTCGGTCGCAGTAGCAGTAGCACGGCTGCTGGTAAAGGATAGGCTTGATTTTTGCCGCCAGTGCATAAACATTGCGATTGAGCGGATCGGAAAAAAGTTTCGGATCCATCGTGGCCGGAATGGGCGGTTTCAGCGCATACGCGTGATACGAAGGAACGCCCTGGTCGGCGGGACCTGACATATTCATCTGCATCTGCGAGCTGCCCTCATTCATCGCGACGAGCGTCTGCGCAGGAAGTTGTGCCATGCCAGCGCCTGCAAGCGCAAGGCTTAATGCCACACCCAATGCCAGAATTCTGGCTCTGCTCATGGACATCTCCTCAACCACCGCAAAAAAAGGTAGCTCACCGCCCCTGGAGCTGGGATCGGCCTGCCTGCTAGTATTAACCTGCGGCTGTTATTGAGACAAGGTCTCGTTTGTATTCGATCAGAAAGAGATAACGGACAAAGCGCCATGTTCCTTGCGGCTCGGCCGGACAGTTATTTCTACGTCTTGACGCAAAGCGGTGAGGAATTCCATGAGGCGCGCGACGGAAAAAGTGCCCGCGCGATTCCGCATCAGCAGGGAGACCTGAGGCTGCCGCACACCAAGAATTTTGGCGATTTCGGCCTGCGTCATCCCGCTACCCTTGAGGATCGTGTAGATTTGCAGTGCGAGCTGGGCCTTGATCAGTTCTTGCTCAGGGTTTGGAAGCCCAAGGTCCGCGAAAACGTTTCCGCTTCCTTCGAGGACCCGTGCAACGCGCCTGCGTGTGTTTTTTGTTTTGGCTTTCATTTCTAGTTGTGCCTTTCTCTGTAATCCCGCTCCGCTTCAGTGAGCCGCCGCCTAATCAGATCGATCTCCCTGATCGGAGTGGCAATACCTTTCGTGGACTTTTTGTGAAACGTTGCGTCCTGAAAACGCACCGTATAGACGGTCCGCCACGCATTGCCGTGATGCGATGTAACAGTTTCGAGGACGCTGGCACCGCCGAATCCTCTTAGCGGCTTAGCGGCAGGATCGATATCGCCTTGCTGTGCCGTAAATAGCGCCTGTCCGACGTCTCTTCTGACAGCAATTGGGAAAGATCGTAAATCCCTAAGTGACGATCCAATCCACCTGACGGGCTTCAGCCCGCCTCGCCATACCAGTATACGTATATTTATATATAAACCCAAGCGGCGCGGTGTTCACGACCTCCAAAAAAAAAGCAACTGCCCCCGGCGAACCGGGGGCAGTAGGAGAGTATTTACGAAGATGGAAGCGAGCTTAGTCTCCGGCTACTTGTTCAGCCACTTGAGGCTTCGTCGCATCATTGCCATTTCCATTGCCGATTTTATTTGCATTGCTGATGGTCACGGGAGCGGTGCTGGGTGTGGCCCGTTTAATATCGGTGAGCGAGCCGATCTGCACTACTTCCGGTTGCGCCTGCTTCAGCACAAGTTCTTCGTAAATCTTACGGACTCGCGCTTCTTCCTTGAGGAATTCGGCGCGGCGTCGTGCGCGGTTTTCTTCCGATGCGGTGACCGGTACATCGTGGTCCACGCTGCGGACGCGCGCGGCGTCTTCTGAATTAATCACCAGCGAATGTTCGTAGGTATCGAGGTTCACGGCCTTGCCCTTGGCATAAATGTCGTGCTTGCCGTGTTCCTTGTACCATTGCGCGACAGTCGCGTTTTTGTACATGTTCTCGATGATTTTCCGCCAGCCGATGCCCGTATTGTACGCGCAGAAAGAAATTTCGCCTTGCTGCGTGGCATACGGAATAATGCACATTTCGGTGCGGCGGAAGTCATAGTTGAAAAGATCCTGGAACCACATGCCGGCGATCATCAGGAAATTCCATTGGTCCGTCTTGCGACGCTTCATCGCGTCCTCATAGGTGCGCTCCGGACCCGCTGTGCCGTATTTCTCGCGCTGCTTCGGAGTCAAGCCCCAGGACTTGTCCATCTTGCGCAGCAAATCGATCAGGCGGAATGTCGAAGGCGCTTTATAGGGTCTGTAATTTTTGAGCATCGCCAGCGCAAACGTCAAATTGGAAAACTTCTTGCTGCGGGCCGCATCCGTGACCTTTTTAATGTCCTCAATGAGTTGCGGCACCATCAGGAAGGAAGGCACCGGCGCCCATTCCTTGGTCTCTTTGTTGATCAATACACCGGTACCGACGCCGCAGTTCGGATGGCAACCGCAGCTTACCGAGCCCCACGTGGCCTCAGGCCCATGGGAAAGATCGGCGAACGCGGAGAATGTGCTGATGAGTGAAATCGGGAACCAGTCGCGCGTGGGCTCGATTTTTCCGATCTGGCTGCTGACGTCCTTGGCCAGATGCGACAGCGTGTAGCGCTGCTTCATACGCCGCTCGGGCGTAATTTCCTCATCGCGGCCGGTAAAGGATACCGGCTGAAACGCCACGAAAGCGATCTTTCCTGGATTTTCCATCGCGAACTTCACGATGGCGCCCACCTGATCGTTGTTCAGGTTGTTGACGATGGTGGTGACCAGAATAATCTCGATGCCCGCCGCGTGCATGTTTTCGATGGCTCGCAGCTTGACGTCGAACAAGTTGCCGACCTGGCGGTGGCTATTCGCGTCATTTCCGATGCCGTCGAATTGCAGGTACGCGTAGCGCAAACCTGCCTCGAAAGCCTGCTTGCAGTATTCCTTGCTCTTGGCGAATTCGATGCCGTTGGTTGCTGCCTGCACGCTGTTATATCCGATTTTGCGCGCGTGACGAATCGCATCGAAAAATCGCGGGTGCATGGTCGGCTCGCCGCCCGAAAACTGTACGGACATCTGCCGGCGCGGCTTGATTTTCAGCGCATTGTCCAGAATTTCCTGAATCTCGTCCCAGGAAAGTTCGTGGACGTAGCCAACCTGATTCGCATCCATGAAACATGGATCGCACATCATGTTGCAACGGTTGGTGAGGTCCACTGTAAGGACGGATCCGCGGCCGTAGCGCACCGTACTGGAGCCATGCTTGTGCATGTCCTCGTCATTGTGCGCGGGAATGTCGCGTCCGGGGAAATTCTGCTCGATCCAGTTCAGGAACTTGGCATCGATGGCCATCATGTCTTCGTACTTGCCGTGGATCGGGCATTCCTTCACCATCCACACTTCGCCATCCCGTTCGATAATCTGCGCCTTGATTTCCCCGACCTTCTCATGCATCAGGTCGCGCCAGTCTTTTTTTCCTTCAAAGATTGCCTCGCGCGCATCCTTGACGCAGCCCGGGCACAATGAATCTGTTTGCCGCGGCCAGCCGAGTGTGGGCTTCGATTTCTCCCACGACTTCAGCAGCGGTTTGTCCGACCATTTTGGAGTGAATGATGGATTCGGATTATATTTGTTAAAAAAGTGAATCGTATCGAACGCAACGCCCGCAGTCTTGCAAAGGACATAATCCATTGCTTTCCATGCGCGGGTTCCTAGAGTTTGAGGCATTTTCACAATCCTCCACAAAACGATTCGAATAAAAAATGACCACTGGGAATCGAACGGGAGCCCTCAGTATTTATTACGGCCCCTGATTTCCGATCAGACTACTCATTGCTTCCCTTGGCGTCCAGCTAAACTTTTCCCAGCGTGTAGTTTGACCGTTACTCCCGTGCGCGTCCACCGGGATGCGCCCAAAGGAGCCTGGAGGGGGTCAAACGGCGCTTTTATGCAGCTAATGGGAGCGCTCAAATCACCCCTCGATTCCAAATCATCCAGCGGACAGGCGCCCGCCTCATTGGCGCAAAGTTTTTCCCTTCCTGTGCGTCCCCGTGGGTATTAAATGGCATCTACTGCGAGAGCGCGCAGTTGACATGGATATGCAGAAGATCTCCATATGTTCGGGCCTTGCAATCGTGCTGCTGGTTTGCTGCGCCATGCCGGACATGGCACAGGCAACATTTAAACCCGCCGAAGTCACCTCCGCTCCCGACATTCCATACCCGATCAACAGCATCGCGGATGGGGTTGTGGTTCTCGATGTCTCGCTGGATGCCACAGGTGCGGTTGCGGGCGTGAATGTAGCGTGCGACATTCCATCTTTGACTTCAGCGGCCACTTCCTCGATTCCATCCTGGAAGTTCAGCCCTGCTTTGTTACTAGGGAAGCCAGTGCCGTGGGTCATGAGAATTGCGTTCGTTTTTCGGCCGCGGTCGTATTTGGCGGCGGGACCTGCCTTCACACCTGTGCTTTCAAATGGCAATCCGGACCAAACGCGTCAGAGCGAGTTCCTTCCTCCAGGCGTCATCTCTGCGGTCTACCCTCAATACCCAGTAAACGCGGCAGCGCCTGGGACAGTGGTTATCCAGGTCACGGTTGGGAGGACCGGTGCTGTTCAGCGCACAAAACTCGTGCGTGATGTAGCGCCATTTTCCCAATTCGCAGTGAATGCCCTAAACGGCTGGCGATTTCAAGCCGCAACTCTTCACGGAAAGCCGGTGGCTTCCACCCTTGCGATGGCCTTTGTCGTCCCCCTACTACTTTCCGCTGAATGAGTCCTATGTCCGGTACTATTAGTTTAGCCCTTTGAGCAATGCCGCTCCCGGCTAAGCCTCCCCCGACTTAATCAGACTATATAAGCCAAATGTTTTGTTTATGATACATACCAGCTTGGCGAAGTGTCCGGAATACCGCCGCCAGGTCCTTGGTCAAGGATTGGGTAGAAACTTCCCGGTACTGGTGTACCCAGACAAAATGGCGCTTTCAGCCCATGGCAAGGAGCAAGGGGGTCGGGCAAAATGTATTCACTCAAGAGCACAAGATTCTAAAGCTTTTAACCTGGAGGCAGCGAGATGATGAATCGTTGGTGGTGTATGGACTGCCGGTCAGCAGTTGAGCTGGATATACATGGCCGCTGCGCCAGCTGCGAATCCGAAGCCGTAGATTCAGTCGATCGGGTAAAGTGTGGCTCGTTACGGGTTCCAATGGCCGATGTAGCGACTACTGCTTCAATTTCATGCAGTTAAGAGAAGTACGGTATAGCAATTTCTGCAATCAATGATGTTGAATTGTTCGGAGTACCGGGGGTGAATCGAAGAAAACGCGGAACCAGCTGGACTTGATCACTGAGGGAAAGGAGATACACTCATGCAAACGAAACTACGAATCTTGGGATTCATGGTCGTAGCCAACGCGCTCTGGATATCCCCCACACCTGCGGCGCCGATTAAGGCCAG
>JAOAPW010000181.1 GCA_025463105.1 Candidatus Acidiferrum typicum
CAGATACCAGGACGTCGCGCTTTTCGATTTGCTCGCACGGCAAGACGGCTTCGAATTGCCCTCGATGGAGGAACAGCGCGAGCAAGTCGTGCTTCGCGTCGAGGATGCCATGCGGAAAATGGAATCACCGCCGTTGCAGGCCGGTGATACGCTGGCCCGCGCTCTGGAAATTTCTGAATCCTCAACGGAGGAGATTTTGCTGGTGCGGTTCCCGACGGGCCGGTGGGCGTGTGTCTTGAAACAAGATCTGCTCAAACTGGCAGAAAGTAATTCCATGGACGCGCTGCTCCGTGAACTTCTTCCCGCAGCTCGACTTCCGGTTTTACATCCCGATCAGCGGCTGGATGATGTCTTGCGGCTCATTCAGGGCCACGCCCTATTGCCAGTGGTCAGCCGCGCTGGTGCGCGTATGGTGGAGGGAGTAGTTTCTCTGCCGGATATTCTGAGCGCCTATCAAAAGGCTACGTAAGTCGAGTAGCACAGGCTTCAGCCTGTGTTCTGTCGCGATAGTAACGAATCAAAATCACACAGGCTGAAGCCTGTGCTACTGGCTCGGCTTGGATCAGCGTTTGGTTGCGCTTGGACGACTTGAACTCTTCTCTCGCGTCGAGCGCATCGCGACAGTAAGCGCGCGCACCAGAGCGGGCGCCGCTGTGCGAAGCTCCGCAATCCGCTGACGGGCGAGACGCGACAATATTTTCTCCCCGCGCGGGGTGAGATGAAGGATTACCTGCCTGCGATCCGTATTCGATCGCTCCCTTCGCAGCAGCTGCGCGCGCTCCAGACGATTCACCATCTCAACGGCGCTATGATGCCGGAGCTGCATGCGTTCCGCGAGCTCGCGAATCGTGGCTTCCCGGCCCACAGGAAGTCCGCGCACCGCCAGCAGGAAAAGATATTGTTGCGGCTCAAGACCCGCGGCGCGGGCCGCCTTCTCACTGCCGTTCAAAAACTGCCGGATCTGATACCGGAATTCGGCCAGCGCTCGAAATTCAACCGAGCTCATCGAGTTTGACATTGTTCGTGATTGTATCGGATCGAAATAGGGATGCCAATCGGCTTTCGGAGATCGCGTAGAAAAGTAGTTACCGTTTAATTAAATCTTCTTTTCGGAGTCGAGAAGAATTGTCACCGGTCCATCGTTAATCAGTTCCACTTCCATATGCGCTTGAAATACGCCGGTTTCGACCGCAACACTGAAAGAACGCAGGCACCGAACGAATTCTTCATATAGAACGTTGGCAACTTCGGGAGACGCAGCCTGGATGTAAGAGGGACGGCGACCGCCGCGCGTGTCTCCATACAGGGTAAATTGCGAAACGACCAGCGCTGAACCTCCGCTCTCCACGAGCGAGCGGTTCATTTTGCCGGTATCGTCAGGAAAGATACGCAGGTTGGCGATTTTCTCCGAGAGGTAAAGAGCGGATTCCGTGTTGTCTTCGCGGCCCACGCCGAGAAAAATCAGCAGGCCCGATTGAATTTCCCCAGCGACGCGGGACTCAACAGTGACACGGGCTCGCGTTACACGTTGGACGACGGCGCGCAATTTAATCCTCTATTCCGGCGGGCTAACAGCAGGACTCGCCGCGCTCTTTGGCAGAATGTTCAAGATTTGTTGACTCTGCGTTGTACCTTACGCACACGCGGTGCGGGTTGGCAGCGTGGACAAAAATGGCTGCTGCGCCCCGCAACGATCACGCGGCGGATCTTTTCCCGGCAGCGCACGCAAGGCTTTCCCTCGCGCTGGTAAACACGATGGCGGAGCTGGAATTCTCCCCGGTTTCCGTCGGAATCCACATAATCCGAAACGGAGGAGCCGCGCAAGCGAATTGCAGTCGTCAGAATTGTGCGAACCGATTGATGCAGCCTTGCAAGCTGAGTTTGCGTTAGCTTTCGAGCGATGCGGGCCGGATGAATTCGTGCGCGAAATAAACTTTCGTCGGCATAAATATTGCCCACCCCGCGCAGGATTCCCTGATCGAGCAGCAGAGCTTTGACTCGTGCGCCGCGCGAGCTGAACCGAGCGCAAAATTCCTTCAGAGTGATTTCAAGCGGTTCCGCTCCCAAGCGCTCTCGAAACATGCCGATCTTTGATTCGGGGACCAGCAGGATGCGCCCGAAGCGGCGAACATCCGTGTAACGCAGCTCGCGTCCATCGTCGAGCCCGAAAAAAACATGTGTATGTGGAGGAACGGGATCGCTTGCGAGGCGCGTCATGAGCTGGCCCGTCATCCCCAGATGAATGATCAGAAACAATCGCTCCGACGTGTGTGATGCTGTGCCGCCAGGAACAAGATCTATGGCAATAAATTTCCCAAGGCGAGTAACCCCCAGGATTCGCGAGCCGGGCAATTGCTCCCCAAGCGCAACCGGGTCATCGATAAAATCCGTCCTGCCGAGACGAACGTCAAGAATGGTTCGTCCAGGCAATGACGCGCGCAATCCGCGCACAACCGTTTCAACTTCGGGAAGCTCAGGCATGACGGAATCCAGTCCAAAAATAACACAATCATCGAGTGCGGGTTAGGTGAAGAGCCAGCAGAAAGAATTCAGCAGGAATCAATTGGCAAGCAGTGAGCAAAGGGTTTTCAAAAGTCACCAGTCACAAGTCACCAGTCACAGAATCACGGCAGCGGAAGCCCCGGCGTCGCCACAATCCCGGCCATGCGCAAAATCTCCTGATATTCCTCTTCCGTAACCGGTGAAATAATCAACCGCACATTCTTTAGGAACTTCAGTTTGCGCACCGAGGGGTTTGCTCGCAACTCGTCGAGGGTAACCTGCCGTGGCAGGCGTTCCATCGCTCGTAGGTCAGAAACGAGCATTTTTGAATCCAGATCGTGAGGATCCGGATAGGGGTCCCGGCTGACCTCCGCGATCGCGTAGAGGGCTCGTTCGGGGGCGGAATGGTAACAAAGCACACGATCACCCTTCCGTACCATCTTGAGGGCGCGGATGGCGTCAGGGCGTGTCCCTGCTCCCCGCCACATCTCCTTGCCCTTCACGAATAGCGTATCCCAATGATATTGATGCGGATTCACCGAAAAAAGCCAGTGGTTCCGCTTTGCTGCTGGGCGAGTCGTCGTCAAACTGCAGGTCCTCCGCGAGCAATTAGGAGTTACGTAAATTCTTCCGGTCGCACACTATACACGGGACTTAGCCCAATGTGTAAATTTTTGTAAGCTTGGCTGAATTTCGCCGGAAATCAAAGTAAGCGCCATTGAATCAACCAGTTACGTTCGCGGCCCTGACTTGGCAATAAAGCCGCGAAACAAACGCCCGTAAAACTGCGGCAGTTCTCAGATGTATTTATTACGGATTTGGTTACGACTAAATTGCAGAGTCTTGGGAGGTAGCTTTAACCGGCATCAACCCAAAGGTCGTCCCCGCGCACTTCGATGACATAGGTTTTGACCCCTATCGCTTGATTCATCACCAACTTACCGGTGGTTACGTCATACTGCCAGCCATGCCAAGGACAGGTAACGGCCACTCCGTGGAGCTCTCCCTGCCCCAGAGGCCCTCCCCGGTGCAGGCAAGTGTTGTGGACAGCGTAGAACTTGTCGCCAATGTTCGCTATAGCCAGCGTCAAGCCATCGACTTGAAATTCGCGGATGGTCCCTGCGGGGATATCGTCTTTTCTTGCGGCGCGAACAAAGGCCATTCGCCAGCTCCTTGAAAGTAGGAATTCGAACCGGGTCACGTAGCGCTGGGTCTATCGCGGCGAAGGCGTTTGAGCGACCATCACGTTGCGCTTGAAATCTTCCGCCATGCCGGGATGCAACCGGATTTCGGTCGGCCGCTTGGCCAGCGACATCTGGTCGATTTTGTCCTGCAGCTTTAGCAGTGCGTATATCAAGCCCTCAGGCCGCGGGGGACACCCGACAACATAGACATCCACAGGAACGATTCGATCGACTCCCTGTAGCACCGAATACGCGTTAAAAGGCCCTCCAACACTTGAGCAAGCGCCCATCGAAATGCACCACTTGGGGTCTGGCATCTGATCCCACACGCGCTTGAGCACTGGCGCCATCTTCAGAGTTACCGTGCCGGCCACAATCATCAGGTCGGACTGGCGCGGCGACGGCCGGAACACTTCCGCGCCGAATCGCGCGATGTCGAACCGCGACGTTGTCGACGCGATCATTTCGATCGCGCAGCACGCCAGACCAAACGTCAGCGGCCAGATGGCGGACTTGCGCGCCCAGTTGAATACGTAATCCACCGAAGAAATCATGAAATTCTTTTCAAATCGCTGATCGAGAACGCCCATGTGTCTCCTAAGTCCGGCAGGAATGCGAGTATATCCATCCCCGGCAAGGTGAGTCAAACGGTGAAAACGCGAACAGTCCAAGGAATCGAACTGTTATCGTGGAACAAAGTCGCAATCGGCACTTCATTCTTAGATTCATTCGCCGTTTCATTCCTGTCGTTTTGTTCCATGTACGAGCAGCGCTCCCGCCTCACGAAACGCCCGAAGTTGCGCGGCGTCTCGGAACCAGCGGCCCGTGTAGGATTCGGGCGCGGGCGTAGGATCGGGAATGCGGCGATGCGCTATATCCGTGAAGCCCGCATCGCGAAATAAGATGGACCATTCTTCGGCACTCAGCAGGTGTACAGGCGTTGCAAAGTGGGCGGCCCACTGATGGCAATGCGGATTGTCGCGATAGTAGTTGATGAGCACCCACGCCGACCCACCTTCGCGCAGCACGCGAAGAATTTCGCGCAGTCCTTTCGCTGGGTCCGGCCAGTAATACGCCGACTCCACCGAAATTGCTCGCGTAAAGAAATTGGCGTCCCAGGGAATTTCATCCACGCCGCCAACGACAAACATGGTGTTCTCGAACGCGACATAGTTCCTGCGCGCCCGGCGCACCATTTCATCGGAAATGTCCATGCCGACGACGCGGCCTTCAGTCACGCGTTCGGAAAGCAGCCGCTCCAGCCATCCCGCGCCGCAGCCCGCATCGAGTACATTGTCGTCCGGCGCCAATTGCATCAGATCGAGAACCGGAAGCGTGATCGGCAGATGGTCTTCTTCCATCCCCTCGCCGCGGCCGGCATCAGCCCAGCGATTGAATTCTTCACGCAGCTCTTGGTTATTTTTTGATTCCGACATGGAGGCAGGAGATCGGTTTTAGTAGCACAGGCTTCAGCCTCTGTGGTTTTCCACTCGCATGAAATCAAATCTCACAAATTTGAAACTCGCGTTTCAGTGTACGACTTTTCAACGCGCGAATGTCCGTGGGTCGCGGCTTCAGCCGCGACGTTATGCCTGCATCTTCAAATCGGCTTTAGCCGCTGACGTTCTTGATTCGATTCACCGTACGACGCCTTTGCGATCTCTTTTAGTGCGCGCGCAAGACCCAAATCAAAACCACACAGGCTGTCCTTCACGAAGTTCAGGATAAAAAGCGTGTGCTACTTACCCCTACTGCTCGATCTTCGCCAGCAAGTCCACGAATTTCTGCTGGCGCTGCGATT
>JAOAPW010000215.1 GCA_025463105.1 Candidatus Acidiferrum typicum
TTCTGGCGACTGGGCCTGACCTTCCTGGTCCTGGTTCTGGCCATTCTCGCTGGCGCCTATTGGTCCATTTCCGCAAGCGTCACCCCTGACGCGGCAGCAGTGGTGCGTCATGCGCTGTGGGTTGCAGCGCTTGGCGTTGTGGTCGTCGCCCTTCTGCTCTCCTTCATCTATTCTCTGGTCTTTTCTTCACGGATGAACCGAGTGATGCTGTTCGCCCGGCGCGCCGCGGCAGGGGATTTTACGCCATTAGCGCGTCCCGCTGCGCACGATGAAGTCGCCGACCTCGGCGACGCGGTCGGCGGCATGGTCGCGCAACTCGGACACACCATTCGTACGCTGACGGACGAACGCAACCGGTCGGCGGCGATCCTCAGCAGCATGGTGGAGGGCGTGGCCGTCGTCGGCGGCGACGAGCGCATTCTGTATTGCAACCAGGCATTCGAACAAATTCTGGAGCTGCCGCAGGGAAGCTCGCAAGGAAAGAAACTTGTGGAGGCGCTGCGGCAGGCTGAACTGGTTTCTGCCGTGCGCCAAGTCCTTCCGGGAGGCGATGAAATCACCGGAGAAGTAGAGGTCGGCACAGTGCGCCGGCGCAGCTTCAGTGTGACCGCGGCGCCGGTGCGTGCGGCGGGAGCAAGCAGCGCGGTTCTGGTGCTGCATGACATCACGGAACTGCGGCGTCTGGAGCGCGTGCGGCGGGATTTTGTGGCCAACGTCTCACACGAATTCAAAACTCCGCTGACGGCGATCCAGGGATTTGCGGAAACCCTGCTCGCCGGCGCGCTGGACGATAAAACCAACAGAATACGCTTCATGGAAATTATCCGCGAGCAGGCCCAACGCTTGACTCGGCTGACTGACGATTTGCTGAAACTTTCCCGAATAGAGGCGGGGCGGCTAGACCTGGAGTCGCATCCGGTCAGTGTGGCGGCGCTGGTAAACGGTTGTGTGGAGTCGGCGCGCCTGAAAGCGGAGTCGAGAGGGCTTCAAATTACGGTCGACTTGCCGGAGGATATCCCCTGCATACGTGGCGACGCCGTGCAGTTGGGCGAGGTTCTGCAAAACCTCGTGGACAACGCCCTGCAGTACACTCCGTCGGGGGGACACATCGATGTGACGGCCTATTCCAACGGCCACGAAGTCATCTTCACGGTCGCCGACACCGGCATCGGAATTCCGGAGTCTGATCTGGAGCGCATCTTCGAGCGATTTTATCGAGTGGACGCCGCAAGATCGCGCGAGGCCGGAGGAACCGGTCTGGGTCTTTCGATCGCGCGGCATATCGTGGATGCCCATGGCGGACGCATTTGGGTGGAGAGCGCGATTGGGCAGGGTTCGCGGTTCCGTTTCAGCATTGATTCCACGACGTGATATACGCTGGCTTCAAGTAGCACAGGCTTCAGCCTGTGTTCTGTTGTAATAGTCAAACGTCAAAATCACACCGGCTGAAGCCTGCGCCACTTAGGTAGAGACCTTCGCAAGATATTCACCTCGCCTTCATGCTTCTTTTACATAGACAAGTTAGGCTCATCCCGCCGGCATGAACCCGGATGAAGGTGAAATTATGGCGACTCCTGCAAGTCACGCGCAAACGATCTACGAAGATGTGCTCGCAAACTACCTGATCTCGATGGCCCGCACGGTTGAGAACAGCGTGGGATACGCATTGGATGCGTTATTGCGCCCAAATCTGGAACGGGCAGCGGCGTTGTCGAGCCAGGTTTTTCTGGTCGAGCCGCGCGTCAACGAGATGGAAATGTTGATTGACGACCATGCGGTGCGGATGCTGCGCACTGGATTGCTCGACGATGAAGAAATTCGGCGCGTGGTGGCGTCGCAGAAAATTGCCAATGACCTCGAACGTATCGGCGACCTCGCCGTGAATATTTCCGAGCGCGTGATTTCGCTCTCGGGGATGGAAATCACGGAAATGCCTCAGGAACTGGAACCTATGAGCGGCGCCGTTCGCGGGATGCTCGGACGCAGCCTCGGCGCGCTGATCTTTCGCAACGTCGTTCTTGCCGGTGAGGTACTGGAATCGGACGATGTAGTGGATCGCTACCGCGACCAGATTTTTGAGCACCTGCTCGCGGGAATGATTCGCGAACCGGCGCAGGTGGCGCCGCATCTGCAGTTCGTGCTGGCCACGCGATATCTCGAGCGCATTGCGGATCATGCCACGAATATCGCCGAAGACATTATTTTTTGGGTGCGTGGTTTGGACGTGCGTCACGGACGCGCGCGATTAAGCGTGGAGGAGAAGAATTATCCGCAAAAGCGCTCCTGAGCGCGACACCATACTCGCGCGCAGGACAAAGATTCCTCGCTGTAACCCACCCCGGGCCGACGCTCCCCTGGCGCCGGCCCATCCTCTTTTCCTTTATTCACAAGAAAAGAAGGTAGTTACGAGGGCCCTGGATTTTATCGGTGCATTATGGGCTTGTAACATAGCTGTAACAATTCAGAGTCAATATTGATCGAGACCTCCAGGAGAAAAAATGCGAATCGTAAAGATATTCAGCGTAGTGGCAGTGCTTCTCGTGCTGGCAACGGTTGCGGTAGCTGAAGGCGGACAGGTATTGTTGAACGCCGCCGGCGCGACTTTCCCCTATCCGATTTATTCCAAGTGGTTCGATCAGTATCATCATGCGCACTCGAACGTGCAGATTAACTATCAATCGATTGGTTCGGGCGGAGGCATTCGCCAATTGCTCGACAAGACGGTTGACTTTGGCGCGTCCGACGGACCGATGTCGGATGAACAACTCAAGACCGCCACCGTGCCGATACTGCATTTCCCCACCGTATTGGGCGCTGCAATTCCCAGCTACAACGTCGCGGGCGTAAAGGGTGACTTGAATTTTACTCCCGAAGCGCTTGCTGGGATTTTCCTCGGGAAGGTTACCAAGTGGAACGATCCAGCAATCGCGTCCGCAAATCCGGGCGTGAAATTGCCCGGTGATGATATCGTGGTCGTACATCGCTCCGATGGCAGCGGAACTTCCTACATCTGGACCGACTATCTTTCCAAGGTAAGCCCCGAATGGCAGCAGAAAGTGGGCAAGGCGACTTCGGTAAATTGGCCAGTTGGACTTGGAGGAAAAGGAAATGAAGGCGTCTCGGCTTTGATCCAGCAGACGCCCGGCTCGCTCGGCTACATCGAGCTGATCTATGCGATTCAAAACCATCTGCCATACGGCAAGGTAAAGAACTCGTCAGGCGCCTTCGTGAAAGCCGACCTCGCGAGCGTTTCAGAAGCCGCGGCAGCCGCTTCGAAGTCGATGCCCGATGATTTCCGCGTCTCCATCACGAACCCCGAAGGGAAAGGGGCTTATCCGATCGCCAGCTTTACCTGGCTGCTGATCCCGGCGAAATTCACTGACACCGCAAAGCGCGATATCGTGAAAGATTTCCTGAAATGGATGATGACGGACGGGCAAAACTCCTGCGAAGCCCTGTCGTACGCAAAGCTGCCTAAGGAAGTCGTTGCCAAGGAAATGAAGGCGATCTCAAAGATTGAGTAACGTTCGGTAAGTAGTCGGTTAGTAGTAAGTTCCGGTCCACCCAGATGGCCACTACACCTAATGCAGCAACGCCTGCGGACTTCGCATGGAGTCCGCGGGCGTTGTTGCGTCGTTTGCGAAGCGCTGATGAGATCGCGCACCTGATCACACTCATCGCGGCAGCAACTCTCCTGCTGATTACCGTATTGCTTGTGTATCAACTTTGGATACTTTCAGCCGAAGCGCGAACCAAATTTGGCTGGAGTTTTTTCGTCACCAGGACGTGGGATCCGGTCGCCGGCCAGTTCGGCGCTCTACCATTCATTTACGGAACTTTGGTGACTTCCGCCGTCGCGCTGGTGCTCGCGGTTCCCTTGGGAGTAGGCGGAGCCATTTTCCTTGCCGAACTCGCGCCGCCCAAACTTTCCTCTTCACTTACTTTCGTCAGCGATTTGCTGGCGGCTGTGCCCAGCGTAATTTATGGCTTGCTCGGCGTGTTCCTGCTGGTGCCAATCATGCGGACGACCGTCCAGCCGGCATTGAAAAGATCGCTTGGATTCTTGCCGCTATTTCAGGGCCCCGCATACGGCATTGGATTTCTGACGGCGGGAATCGTACTGGCCATCATGATCGTACCTTTTGTCCTCTCCGTATCGCGGGAAGTCTTGCTGGCCGTGGCGCGCGACCAGCGTGAAGCGGCCTTGGCCTTGGGCGCGACCAAGTGGGAATCCACCTGGAAAGTTGTTGTGCCTGCGGCGCGCATCGGCATCTTCGGATCCGTGTTTCTGGCCCTGGCGCGCGCTCTGGGCGAGACGATGGCCGTTACCATGGTCATCGGCAACAATCCCAGAATTTCAGCATCCCTATTTTCGCCGGGCTATTCAATCGCGGCGGTGTTGGCCAATGAATTTTCCGAGGCCACCGGCAATTTGTATCTGAGCGCGCTGATTGAGCTCGGTTTGGTTCTGTTTCTCCTCACATTTGTTCTGAACGGTCTCGCGCGGCTCTTGATTCTGGTCACCACAAAACGAGGCAGCGGGGTGCTTCCGACATGAGCGCTCGCTTAATGTGGCGGAAAACGCTGAACGCTACGATGCTTTCGCTCACGGGCGTGTGCATGCTGATTACGGTGTCGGTGCTGTTCTTTATTCTCGGCTATCTCGTTTATAACGGCGGAAAAGATCTCTCCTGGAATTTCTTTACGCGTCTTCCTGCGCCGGTTGGCGAAGTCGGCGGAGGAATGGCTAACGCGATTGTTGGGAGCCTGAAACTTCTATTGCTGGCTGCGCTTTTCGGCGTTCCTATCGGTCTGCTCGGCGGTGTCTATCTCGCGGAATTCGGCGGCCGGACTGTCCCATTTCTGGTCCGCTATACCGCCGATCTTCTGAACGGCGTGCCATCGATCGTGATCGGGATTTTCGCGTACGCCCTGGTCGTCATGCCGATGCATCACTTTTCGACGCTAGCTGGCGGAGTTGCGCTGGGCATCATGGTGATTCCTACCGTGCTACGCAACACGGAGAGTTTTCTGCGCGATGTGCCAAGTTCACTGCGCGAAGGATCGTTTGCTTTGGGCGCGAACAAGTGGAAGATGGTCGCAACCGTAGTGCTACCTGCCGCTTCTCGCGGAATTCTCACCGGCGTTTTGCTTGCGCTGGCGCGCGTGGCCGGAGAGACAGCGCCGCTGCTGTTCACCGCGTTCGGGAATCGCTACTGGAGTCCCGGCTGGATGCAGCCAACTTCATCCCTTCCGGTTATAATTTATACGTACGCCACGGGGCCCTATGAGGATTGGCATCGACAGGCATGGGCCGCGGGACTGGTGCTTCTCGGTCTCGTTTTGGTGACCAACATTCTGGTTCGTACATTCTTATCCCGCGGGACTTCGTATGAGAGGTCATGAGCGATGAATGCTGCCTTTCCACTAATGGGGAATTCGGGCGCGGCCGCATCGTCCAAGTCCAGAGCCGCGGCGGAAGGCTCCACCACGGCCGCGCCGGGCGCCAGCACGTTGCGGATGAAGGTTACCAGGATCAATTTTTACTATGGCAAAAACCACGCCCTCCACAACGTCTCGCTCGATGTGGCCACTAATCGCGTCACGGCGCTGATTGGACCTTCAGGCTGCGGCAAATCGACGCTCCTGCGGACGCTGAACCGTATGTACGAAACGCTCCGGCACACGCGCCTGGAAGGCCAGATCTCGCTGGACGGAGTGGACATCCTCACATTGGACGTCACGAGCCTGCGGCGGCAGGTGGGAATGGTTTTCCAGAAGCCGAATCCTTTCCCTAAATCCATTTATGAAAATGTCGCCTATGGCCTGCGCATCAACGGCCACAAGGGGCGCCTTGACGACGCGGTCGAGAAAAGTTTGCGCCGCGCCGCGCTCTGGGACGAAGTGAAAGACAAGTTGCAGAAATCGGCGTACGCTTTGTCGGGCGGGCAGCAGCAGCGATTGTGCATCGCCCGGGCTTTGGCCGTGGATCCCGAGGTTCTCTTGCTTGACGAGCCCTGCTCGGCGCTGGATCCCGTGAATACGGCGAAGATAGAAGAATTATTATTTGAATTGAAGCCGTCCTGCACGCTGGTGATCGTCACGCACAACATGCAGCAGGCGGCGCGCGTCAGCGATTCGACCGCATTCATGCTGAACGGCGATCTGATTGAGTTTTCGCCGACCAGACAAATGTTTACGACGCCTTCGGACCCGCGCACGGAGGCCTACATCACGGGCCGTTTTGGATGAAGACGTCGAAAGGCTGCATCGCATTTGCAGAGAGGATATAAAGAATGGAACGTCATTTTGAGCGCGATCTCGAAGAATTGAAGGAGCGGTTGCTCTGGATGGGCAGCCTTGCCGAACGTTCCGTGCATCAGGCCGTTCACTCCGTGCTGGAAGCGGACGAAAAGCTCGCTCTCGCCGTGCTCACGGAAGAGAACGTCATCAACGAATTGCAGATCGAAATCGACGATCGTGTCGTGCAGTTGCTGGCGCTGCAGCAACTGATGGCAGCGGACCTCCGCTTCGTGCTGGCCATTGCGCGCATCAATAACGATCTGGAACGCATTGGCGACCAGGCGGTCAACATCGCGCAGTCCGCGCAGCGCATCGTGCGCCATCCTCGCGTGAAGCCCTATGTGGATTTGCCTCGCATGGGCGAGCTGGCCGAAAAAATGATGCGCGACAGCTTGGACTCGCTGGTGCGCCGCGACGTTGAGCTGGCCCGCTCCGTGCTCTCCCGCGACGATCAAGTAGACCAACTTCGCGATCAGATCTTCCGCGAGTTGTTAAGTTACATGATGGGTGACTCGTCGGTCGTCTTCCCCGCATTTGAGCTGATCCTGGTAGCGAAAAATCTGGAACGCATCGCCGACCACGCCACCAACGTCGCTGAAGACGTAATCTACATGGTTGCCGGAAGCGACGTTCGTCATTCCACCGCTGACCACCGTACCGCCTGATTATTGTTTAGCCACATTTCCAGCCTTTCGAGCCACGGTTGAATCGTTCATAATGCGCGCGTGACGGATATCGACAAAAATCAGAGAACAGTTGTGCCAGCCCTTAATTCCGAAGACGCCGCGCCGATCCTTGAGGGCCGCGGCCTCGAAAAGTTCTATGCACAGCCGGACCGTGGGCGCGTCGAAGTCGTTTCTCCCACTGATATTCAAATCCTTCCTGATAAAATCGTGGCGCTGCTCGGGCCTTCGGGCTGCGGAAAATCCACCCTGCTGCGCATGCTGACGGGACTTTCACGGCCTTCGGCGGGCCAAGTATTCTGGCACGGCCGTCCGCTGGACGGCGAACAGCCGAATGTCGGCATTGTCTTCCAGAGTTTCGCACTCTTCCCCTGGCTGACCGTTCTCCAAAACGTCGAAGCTCCGCTCGAGGCGCAGGGCATCGCTCCGGTCGAGCGTCAAAAACGCGCGTTCCGAATTCTCGACTCAGTGGGCCTCGATGGTTTCGAGAACGCCTACCCAAAGGAACTTTCCGGCGGAATGAAACAGCGCGTAGGATTCGCGCGAGCCCTGGTGATCGAACCGGAAGTGCTGTTCATGGACGAGCCGTTTTCCGCGCTGGATGTGCTGACGGCGGAGACGCTGCGCGGCGAACTACTCGAACTGTGGAACGACCGAAAAATTCCCACGCGCGCGATTTTTATCGTCACCCATAACATTGAAGAAGCGGTCGTGTTGGCCGATCGCGTGATCGTGCTCGCCAGTAATCCGGCGCGCATCCGCGAGGATTTTGAAATCACG
>JAOAPW010000225.1 GCA_025463105.1 Candidatus Acidiferrum typicum
CGTTTCCTCGACGGCAATTCCCTGCTGCTTCTGTTTTCCTTCGCGAAATTCAAGGATCGTTAGAAACGCGCCCGGATCGGCATGAGCGAATTGCGCAACGCGTTCAATGGCCGCGCGCTTATTGGCGGCCGGCGGCTCGCCCAGCGCGATGAGTACATGCCGAAATAGTGCGGCAAAAGCGGAAAACGAAGAGGTCATCAGATCCAGATAAGCATCTGTTTTTTTCGGAGCTATCAGAATTGCCTGGCGAAGGCGTAGCCAGTACGTGCGCAACTCGCGCTCCACCTGAATCGCATGGTAATGCAGAGGCACCTCAATGTCCGCGAGGACATCTTCCCCGTGGAGCATCCGGTGCTGCAACTTCATATCGAGCAGCTCGATTGCAAAAACATCCGCGGAACTTTGCAGTTCGTGCAATGTGAAAAACAGCGGCGCGCGATGTCCTTGCTTTATCCACCACTCGACCGTTGCGTGAAGAGCTTCAATACGCGCGGCGCCAGCTTGCTCGAGAATGCAAAGAACATTGAGGTCTGAATGTTTGGAGTGAAACTCCCCCGTTACTGCGGACCCGTACAAAGCGACGGCTTTCAAATTATCGCCGGCGGAAGATTTCAGCTTTTGTACCAGTTCATCGAGCTTGCCGTCCATCGATCTTCGCTCCTGCGGCTCCCGTAGGCTGCGCGCAATTCACCAGCTACCGCTCGCGCCTCCGCCTCCAAAAGAACCTCCGCCAAATCCGCCGAATCCGCCGCCACCCCCGCCGCCTCCACCGAAACCTCCGCCGCCCCAGGACCCGCCGCCATAACCCATGCCGCCCATCCACGGTCCGCCGCGGCGGCGCGGTCCAATCGATCCACCAAACAAAAGCCTGAGGATAAAGCCCAGCACCGGCGAAAACAGGAAAATAACAAGAATAAGGAGCCACACGATGCTTGACATTGGAAAAAGGGAATGATCGGGTGCGGGGGATGCAGCGGGCGCGCCGGCAGCAGTTTCCAGCGTGACTCCTCGATCCGCCGCAATAACAGAGGCAATTCTTTCGGTCAGCAGAATTACAGCACTGTTGTAATCGTTTCTCCGAAGTAAGGGAACAATTTCGCGGCCAAACCCACCGACTTTGCCGTCCGGAAGAATGGGCTCCAATCCATAGCCGACTTCGACTCGATATTTGCGGTCACTCGTCGCGAGCAGAATCAGCACTCCGCGAGCCTGCTGCTTCGGTCCAATGCCCCACTGTGTCGCCAGATCAATCGAAAATTGCTCGATGGGCTCGCCTCTGAGCGATGAAATGGTTACAACGGCAATTTGCGCTTGCGCTTTGCGATCGACTTCGGCGCACAGAGCAGTCAATTTTTCCTTGGCAGGCGCGCTGAGTACTCCCGCGAAATCGTTTACGTAGCCCTGAGGTTTGAGGTCCTTAACCTGCTCCGCGAGCACACTGCCGGCGCAAAAAATAATCAGCAGAAAGAAAATTGAAACGAATCGCGCGATAGATTTTCTTAGGCAGGACTTAAAGGACATCCAGACACCGCTCTCGAGGCGCAAACCATCTTAGATGGACAACCAACAGGCGTCAACGCGGGGCGGTAGGACAGGCAATCTTGCCTGTTCTAACTTCAAGATTTCTTGAATTGCTCGTCGATTTCCACCTGGTAGCCGGACGCCAGGCGATTTGTTTCATTGGCCATTCCAACGACGGCTATCAGTTCGTGAAACATCGCGTCACTCATGCCTTTGTTGCGAGCTGACGCGGTGTGCGAAGCGATACAGTACGGACACTGATTCGTTACGCTGCATTTCCTTGGTGAGCGAATCGAGCGCGCCGGGCGCCATGATTTGCTTGATTGATTCCCAGGTCCGCCGCAGCGTCACCGGATCATTGGCGAGCGCCTTCCAAAAATTGTTGATCCAATCCGTCTTGCGAGTGGCCATGATGTCGTCATAGACTGCGCGCACTTCGGAACTCGCGTCGGCATATTCGACCAGCGTGTTTGTCGCGAAACAATGGAAATACCCGGGACTTCAGAGGTCAGAGCCGCTGAGTTGGAAGTTAAACTGCCAGGCGCAATCGGTGGAATTGCATCACGCTGAAACTTAAACTGGAACGCCCAACAAGAGCAGACGCTCCTGTCATGCAGATTCTTCAGTTCTATTTCGTCGACGCCATGGAGCGAACCAGCATTACGCCGGAGCCTGAGGCCATAGATTCGTAATAATTGACGAAACGCTTCGTCTCCATCGTATCGTATGGCTTGAGATTCATGGCCCACCGGAACGCTATCGGCTGATACCAAAGTTCGGCCTCCACCTGGAAGGGCCCTTGAGCGTCACCGCAGGCTACGGAGTACCGGATGGTATGCCCGCCTGCCTTGAAGCTCTCATCCTTTTCCGCATCCCCATGTACCGCAATCTCTTTTTCGGCAGTCGCTTTGTCAAAGCCGTGAGGAAGCAAGCGGTTGTCCTTCAGATATCCAATAGCAGTCAGCAGTGCGGTGGTCGGCTTCCCATTCGGATCGCTCATAACCGACTCATAGATCTGTACCTGATCTGGACGAGTGATCTCGCTATAATGGGGTTCAAAGCGCGTGGCGTCTTCGTCGTTGTCATTACCTTCGATGGAACCGTTCGGATTCAGCTTGCCCGACTCGAATACCGCCTTGCCAGAAGCGTCACGCACCGTAACGTGTAGCCACACGCGGCGTGAAGGGTAAGCCGTCGGCAACTTGTGGCCTCCCATATTCTCCACCGCGATATCAGCTTCCACGTGACCATTGCGAATTTCCAGGCTCTTGATCGCGAGTTTTGCGGCTTCCGATTGCAGATTCGCGATGGTACGGTTGGCCGCGCTATCCAACTCTTGAGGTAGCGCCGGGATTTCCAAATCCGTTCTGTAGACGTTCATCAGCCGCTGCATGAAGAAATTGCCGCCGACGAATACGTGCCGGGAAAATCCTGAACGCGGCTGGCCGAATACCGCAGTGATTGCTACGTCTTCCTGGACCACTGGCATATGGCAGGACTGGCAGGTCCGTGCGCCTTTGTAATCGCTGTGAAGCCATTCCTGATAGGGCATCTGCTCGGGCAGTTCGCCAACTATCTCGCCCTGCCGATTCAGGGCCTTCGTGAAGAGGGTGTGGCAGGTTGCACACAGCTCCGAGGAGCGAAGCACTTTGCTGTTTTCGATCGGCTGAAACGTCGAAGACGATTTCATGATCGTGGTGTGGGCCTTGTCGATCTCAAATGGGCCGTTCTCGTGGCGCTCTCCCGGGGGAGTCGTCTCATCGATTTTGAATCCGCCCACGAAGCTCTCGCGTTTACCCAGGTTCTCCCCGGTGATCTGGTGGCACACTGAACACGAGACGCCGTCAGTCGCGAGCCGGTCGCCAAGCTTACTCGGATCCGGCGGAATGTGCGTAAACGCTTCACCCGTGCCTCCGGCCAGCTTGGATTCATAGCGCATCATCGGCATGTGGCAGATCGTGCATTCGTCCTGTATTAGCTTCGACGAGTTCGGGTGGTCGATCAGCTCGCGGCGAACACCCGCCATCCAGTAAGGATCGCGGCCAGAATTTGCCATGATGCTGGTTCGCCAGTTGACGCCGATTGAGATGTCCTCGCCCAACCGTGTCTTCAGTCCGTTATGGCAGGCGACGCAGCGGTCAGAGGTCTGAAAGTGGGTACCATAGCCTTTTTTCGAGGAGACATCCTGGCCTGGGGCGTTCTCGCGAGTCTCATTTTGCTGCGACTGGGCACGCGTACGGGCGCAGATCGCTCCAACCGCAGCCAGCACAAAGAATGAAAGTAGAATTCTGGATCCGCTGATTTTCATCGCCACCCCTGCGTCAGGCCGCCGTCTGGAAAGTCCCACAGCAGATAGAACATTAATTGTCTGGGCCGGGCCCCGGTATTGTTCACGGGGATCCGGTAGCCGATGGCTCCCAGGATGTGCATCCGCCTGCTGAGCGGGATTTGGAGTTCTGGTGCCAGGTCCACATTCGTCTTGGCACCTGTCACGAGATCCCTGTCTGCGATGATTTCCAGCATCGGGGACCATCTTCGGCCAAGCCCGCCCTCCGTGCTGAAAGTTTTGCCGATAGCCGTCCGCATGAAGTAGGCTCTGGGGACCTTGTCGGGATGTACCGGAAGTTCGACTCCTGTTTGAAGCTGAAGAAAGCTATCCCTTGGAAGGAGCTGCCCATACGCGGCAAATGTCTCAAACAATGTAGATAAGCCGCCCGTGCCGATAGTGCTGTTTCCGGTTGGTATGCTTATGTCACCACCCAGGCTGAAAATTGAGCCTGTCTTTAGACTAGCGAACATTTTGCGCTTAAATTCGAGTGCTATGTCGCCGAACGCCGCATGATTGCCGTTACTATCCTGCTTGAAGCTATAGGGAACAATAGCCCCGATCATTGAAGATACCCCGATGCGTTTTTCGTAGATCACCGAGGTGGTGCCGCCCGGGGCACCGTGAGCGTTATACGACCCGGTAATTACCACCTCATTTTCCGGGTACGCCTTCTCTGTAATCATTGCGAGCGGGAGGTTCAAATTGCCCCGGGGCCAGGCCTTTACCGGACAAAGGCTGCGAAGGTACTCAATCACCTTGCCGATCTGCTCCTGCGTAAGCATATCTTTGAACGAAGGCATGATCTGCGAGAAACCCCTCCCCGGACCACCTTCGGTGATGACAGCGCGCCACTGCACATCTGGCTCCGGAGTGGCGCCAGGACAGTCAGTGAAATCCGGAAATGTGGAGGGCCGCTCGAAGCCGGCCAGGGTTTGCGGCTGGCCTTTTCCGTCCGGTCCGTGGCAGGACACACATCCTGCCATATAGATTTCCTGGCCTGTGTCGAGCTTCAATCCGCCATTGCCCGACTGCGCACTCAATGCGATCCCGTGAATCCACACAATCCCCACAACTGCGGCCATTGCCAGAAAATCGCGCGTAGGTCGAAACACAATGAACTTACTGCGGTTTCTTGGCCACACAAATCCCCCTATCACTCTTATTGTTGCGAGAAACGATATCGTGTCCAGAATGTTTTCGCAATCGTTTTGGCGACTCGAGCAAAATAGCTTCATTCCAGGCGCAGACGGAATCGTCTCTCGATGACGCGCTTGCGAAAGAATCAATCCGGGGTATTATTTCCGGGTTACCACCCCGAGTTTATGCCGAAGATACACGCTCTATCGTTTTCGATGGGTGCGCGACTCTGCCCGCTTTGCGGATGCAAGGACGTCCTGCGATCCCATCGCCGGAGCCTTTTGGAGTGGACCATCTTATTGCCTTTTCTGTTGCGCCCGTTCCGGTGCCGCCAATGCAGCGCCCGGCATGCAGGTTTCTTCTTTCGCCCAAGACGAGTCAAGGATTCAGAAATCGTCGCCGCCAGAGAAATTGACTAGAAGCGATCTAGCCATGTCATAAATATGTCTTGTGGGTCGCGGCTTCAGCCGCGACATAAACTCACCAAGAAAGAATGGGCTTTGGCCCCCGAAGCGAATTGGTGGTGAACGCACGAGTCTACGCGCGGGGATGTGCTTTGTCGTAAACCTCGAGAAGCTGGCGGATGGAGGCATGCGTGTAACGCTGCGTGGTGGAAAGAGAAGAATGGCCGAGCAGTTCCTGAATGGCGCGCAGGTCCGCTCCGTCGGCGAGCAGATGCGTCGCAAAGGCGTGGCGCAGCGAGTGCGGGTGCAGGTCCCAATTTACGTTGATCAGACGCACATATTTTTTAACGATGCGCGCCACCGACCGCGGCGTCAGGCGCGTGCCCAAATGATTCAGAAAGACAGCCTGACGATCGCCATTGCGGCCCGCCTTTTTCAAGATCTCATCGCGTGTCGAACCATACGCCTCGAGCGCTTGTTCCGCTTTTCCTCCATACGGGATGATGCGCTCTTTATTGCCCTTGCCTCGCACACGCAACATCATCTCCTTCCGGTCCATATCCGCAAGATTCAATCCGGTCAGTTCGCTGACGCGCAGCCCGGAAGCATAGAGCAATTCGAGAATTGCGCGGTCGCGTTTGACCAGCACGCGATTTTCGTTTGGCTCGTCCGGACGTTTGCGGCTGCTGGAAGAAGTAGCGGGACGCGCGACCACGCCGTCCAGAAACGTATTCAAGTCTTCGGCGCTTAGGACGGACGGAATCCGCTTGGGCAGTTTAGGAGTGGCCACAAGCCGCGCCGGGTTTCGCAAAACCATTCCTTCGCGCACCGAAAATTTAAACAGGGAACGGATCGCAGCAAGTTTGCGGGCAATCGACGATTTTTCGAGACCGACATCGTGCAGATGCGCTACGAATTCCCGAATCATCAGGTGCGTAACGTCCGAAATCGCGGGCGTTTCGACTCCGGGAGGACTCAAGAAAGTAACAAATTGGTTGAGATCGTTTTCGTAGCTTCGAAGCGTGTGTGGCGAGGCATTGCGCACCGAGCGCAAATAGTTCAGGAATTGGCCTACTGCGGATTTCATGTCCTACCCCTGAGCTAAACTCGGGAATTCAACGGCAAGTCCTGCTGGAAAGTCGCGAAATCTAACCGAATCGACCAGGACCGAAAATCCACATGCCAAACTCGTGAAAAAGCTAAAGAGCCCGCAATTATGATTTAGTAGCGCCGACTGGTTCGGGAGTCGCTTCCGCCGGGGGTGGATCCGGAATTGCTTCCCAATCACAGCCTTCCTTCAAGCAGGCGCGAACCGCGCCCATCTTACCACGCTTCTCGACGATGAATGGGGCTCCGCATTTCGGGCACGGCTCGGCGATCGGCAGATGCGGCGTCGTGAAGTCGCACGCCGGATATTTATTGCAGCCATAGAAAACGCGCCGGCGGCCTTTCTTGGCTACGCGTTCGACAAGCTCGCCGGTTTCGCATTTCAGGCACTTGATGCCGAGCGTCTTCGAGCGAATAAACTTGCACTTCGGATAGGCGGTGCAGCCGATGAACTCGCCATACTGTCCGTGTTTCTTGACCAACTGCGAATCGCACTCGGGACATTTTTCATCGAGCAGTTCGTCCGGCTGCAGAGCCTTGCGCGTTCCAGCCTTCAGACGTCGCGTCGTCTTGCAGTCGGGATAGCCGGTACAGGCCAGGAAAGCGCCCCACTTGCCGCGCTTGATGATCATTTCGCGGCCGCAGTTATCGCAATTCTCGATCTTGGGTTCGCCGTCGGCACCCTCAGCGGGCAATTCAGGAGAAAGATCGCGGATAAAATCGCAATCGGGATAGCGCGAGCAGCCCAGGAAAAATCCGTGGCGGCTGATGCGCTCGAGCAAATCGCCCTCTCCGCACTTTTCGCATTTTGCCCCGGTGGGAATGCCCGCCTTGTAGGACTCCATCTCGTCTTTGGCCTGTTCAAGGTCCTGAGCGAACCGGCCGTAAAATTCCTTTACTGATTTTCTCCAGCCGAGCTTGCCTTCTTCGATTTCGTCCAGCTCCTCTTCCATGCGAGCGGTGAAGCCGACGTCGAAAATATCCTCGAAACTCTTGACCAGGAGGACGCTTACTTTTTCACCGAGCATCGTCGGCGTGAAACGGCCCTGGTCCTTGGTGACGTATTCGCGATCGACAATGGTGGAAATGATCGAGGCATAAGTCGACGGACGTCCAATTCCTTTTTCTTCCAGCTCTTTTACCAGCGTAGCTTCCGTGTAGCGCGGAGGCGGTTCCGTAAAGTGCTGTTCGGGACGCAAAGTCTCCAGGCGCAGGATTTCGCCCTCGGTAACGCGTGGCAGCAAGGCCTTGGTGTCTGGCTCGGCATCCTCATCGTCCCCGGTGGACACCTGGTAGACCGCGAGATAGCCATCGAATTTCTGCACCGATCCCGTCGCCCGGAAAGTGTAGTCTCCCGCCTCGATGTCGATCGTCGTCTGATCGAACACCGCCGGAACCATTTGCGATGCGACAAATCGCTGCCAGATCAGCTGGTACAGTTTGAAAAGGTCCTCGCTCAGGAATGCTTTCACATCCGCGGGAGTCAGCGCGGCATCGGTGGGTCGTATGGCCTCATGGGCGTCCTGCGCGTCTTTCTTGGATTTGAAAAAGTTCGGCTTCTCCGGCAGGTACGTCTGGCCAAAGCTGGAGCCGATCACTCCGCGGACCTGATCGAGCGCATCATTTGATACACGCACGGAGTCAGTACGCATGTAGGTGATCAGCGCAACCGAGCCGTCCTTACCCATCTCCACGCCTTCATAGAGCCGCTGTGCCAGTGACATGGTGCGCTTGGCGGTGTACCGCAGACGGTTATATGCTGCCTGCTGAAGCTTCGAGGTGGTGAAAGGGGGAGGCGCATTGCGGCGCTTCTCCTTTTGTGTGACGCCGGCCACCTTCCACGCAGCGCTTTGCATTGCCGCGACAATAGCATCGGCTTCCGCCTGCGTGTGTACCTCAACTTCTTCGCCCTTAAACCTGGTTAGCTTCGCTTCAAAGATGGGCGGCTCGCCGGCAGCCAGCAGCGCGTGAAGCGTCCAGTACTCCACCGGAGTGAACGCGCGAATTTCGACTTCACGGTCTACGATCAGCCGCAGAGCCACCGTTTGCACTCGTCCCGCGGAAAGGCCCCGGCGCACTTTATCCCATAGCAACGGTGAAATTTTGTATCCGACCAGGCGATCCAGAACGCGTCTCGCCTGTTGCGCGTCCACCAGGTTGGAGTTGATCTCACCAGGATGTTCAAAAGCGGCCTTGATTGCCTTCGGCGTGATTTCGTTGAACATCACGCGGAAGATGTTCTTGCGCGCAATGACGGGCTTACCCCTTGCGATTACTTTCTTGACGGGCTTCTTAGCCTTTTTCTTGCCTTTCTTGCCGGTGCCGTTTGTTTCTTCTTTCTTTTCTTCTTCACCCTCTTCGGGGAATTCGAGTTTCGGTCCGCTCAGCACATCGGCCAGGTGGGCGCAAATCGCCTCTCCTTCGCGGTCCGGGTCGCCCGCCAGGTATACAGCGTCGGCGGTTGAGGCGGCCTTCTGTAGCGCTTGGACGACGGCGGTCTTGGAAGGGCTGACTTCGTAGGTGGGCTCAAACCCATGCTTGATATCGATGCCCAGCACCTTCTTGGGCAGGTCCATGACGTGCCCGTAGGACGCCTTGACCGAATAATTGCGGCCGAGATATTTATTGATCGTCTTAGCCTTTGCAGGCGATTCGACGATGACGAGTGATCTTGCCATGACTGTTTTGTAGACCTAAAGCTTCCCGCTGGGAAGCCTTGTTTCCTTTCCTATTTCCTAGCGTGACCCTCCAGTCCATGCTTTGTCAACGCCTGTTAGATGCTGGTAGTGTCGTTTCCGGTTCTAGCTCCCGGAACACATCGATTTAAAGTCCATAATATTCAGGAAGATAGGAGGCAGTTTCGCTTTGGACTTATATTAATTCTATAGCAAAACTTTGACGAATTGCTTGCCGGGCATCTGCCTGACAATACTTTTCATCTCCATTTCGCACAGCGCCGCCAGGACTTCAGAGGAGCTCAATTCCGATTTTTCAACGATTTCATCGACATGCACGGCCTCATCCACGCTAAGCAGACCGAAGACCTTTTTTTCCAAGGGCGAGAGCGAGTCAGCGAAGAGGGACGCCCGCTCCGCTGTCGTAGTAGCCTCGACCGGAAACAGTTCGGCGCGGACCGCTGTGGGCAATTCTTCGATCACGTCTTCCCAGGATGTCACCAATTTTGCCCCCTGCTTGATCAACTGATTAGGAGCGAAACTGACGTCTACGGTGACGTTTCCCGGAATGCCATACACCTCGCGGCCAAACTCCATCCCCAGTCTCGCCGTAATCAGCGACCCCGAATACTGCGCCCCTTGCACTACCACCACTCCCAGAGACATCCCAGCGACGATGCGGTTGCGCACTGGAAAATTCTCCGGAGCGGGATGCGAACCCAGCGGAAACTCGCTGATCAGGGCTCCGCGCCTTTCGACTTCGCCGAACAGCTTGCGGTTCTCTTTGGGATAGATGACGTCCACTCCAGTACCCAGCACGCCGACCGTCGCGCCGTGCGACGCCCGGCAGGCGCCCGAATGCGCGGAGCTGTCAATCCCGCGCGCCATACCGCTAACGACCGTCAGACCTCGCTGCGCGAGATCTTGCCCCAGCCGCTCGGCCACTTGATTGCCATAGGGCGTGGGGCGGCGTGTTCCCACCATCGAGATGGAATGTTTGTTGAGCACGCTCAGATCGCCGCGAACATAGAGCAATGGCGGCGGATCGTAGATTTCAAGGAGCCGCTGCGGATATTCGGGTTCGTCCCAGTTCAGAAGGATGCAGCCAAACTTGCGGATTCGCGCGAGTTCCTCTTCCGCGTCCTTGTGGGAGCGACGGGAATGTATCGCCTGGGCAGGAGCCGCAGGCAGGCGGCAGGATTCGAGCTCGGTCAGCGAAGCGCGAAAAATGCCTTCCGGAGAGCCGAACTGGCGCAGAAGTTTTCCGGTCAGGCGCGAGCCTAACCCGGGTGTCATCGAAAGTGACACCCAATCGAAGGAAGCTTCAAGTTCCACGCGGCGAAAACGTTACTCCTTTGTCATTAAACATGTCAAGTTATAGCTAGTGCAAGCTGAGTCTGGTAGAACGAGCGCCCGACGCGCGTGAGAGTTGTGATTGAACCCATCTTCTGGTTGGCGTATGCTCCGACCGATTGGGTAGGATAGGCACTCTTGCCTGTCCGCGTGTGCGTGGCAACGCAGCACCGGGGCGAATCCCAGTTTTTGCTGAAGGCAATTTGAGGAGGATCGCATGGAAGAGTCAAATAAATTTGCTGCATTGCAGCTGAGTCGCCGGCAAGCAATTCAAGCCGGTGCTGGAGCGGTGCTTGGGTCGGCCGCGATGCTGGCGGGAGCTGGAGCGTTGGCAAAACTTTCGGCGCAAGCGCCAGCGCCCGTGCAGGCGACGCCACTACCCGCGACGGACCCGAAGTTTCCGATGCCGCCCACATGGAACCGGGAGCTACGGCAACTGGCGCCAAACGTTTACGCCTACATACAGGGAGGCGGCCCGGGCGTTAGCGCCGCTGGCGTTTCAAATCCCGGCATGATCGCCGGTTCCGACTACCTGCTGGCGATTGACGCCACGCAAGGGCCGATCCCCGCGAACGCCTTCATCGCCGCGTCGAAACAAACTACCGGCAAGGATTTCGGACGCCTGGCCAACACGCACCATCATGGCGATCACGTCAACGGCAACCAATTTTTTACGCATGCGGAAATTCTGAGCCACCCCTACTGCCGCGACGAGTGCGTGAAGGCCGCCGCAACCACTCCGAAAATGTGGGACAAGGTGCCCGGCGTCGCGGAGGGCACGGAAGCGCGCAAACTCGTGCCGCCAAGCGTGACGTTCAAAGATGATCTGACTTATTTCATTGGCGGCACCGAGGTGCAGTTCAAGTTTGCAGGCCCCGCGCACACCTGGGGCGACATCATGGCTTACTTGCCGCAATATAAAATTCTTTTCGCGGGAGATGTTGCGTTCTTCTGGGTCGCGCCCTATGCCAATAATAGCTACATCACGAAATGGATTGAGGTGTGCGACAAGATCGCGGGCTGGGATGTGGACATAATCGTTCCAGGCCACGGTCCCATCGGCGGCAAGAAAGATCTTGCCGAAATGGCCAATTATTTCCGCGTCCTGGGCGTCGAAGCCCGCAAACGCTATGACGGCAAGATGACTCCGGGAGCGGCGGCTGCGGAAATCCGTTTGGGCAGGTTCGACAATTGGATCGGCCCGGAACGCCTGATCATGGACGTGGTCCGCTGGTACGAAGAATGGGACAGCACCCTGACTCCCGACTACAACGCGATGGCCGTGCGCGAAGCGACCATCGAATATAACCAGGTGAAGGCAGGGCAGAAAAAGATGAGCGAGATCATTCCGCTTTCACGCATGGAAGCTTTCGCGGATCCTTGTTAGCCCGCACGTCTCAATGGGCTGCGGGTTTTAGTAGCACAGGCTGAAGCCTGTGCTACTCGGATCGCTACAAACCCAGCCAAAACAAAAATCCGCCGCAAGGCAGAAAGAATTCCAGCCTTGCGGCGGATTGTGGTTCATTTAATTCTTTAGACGGCGTGGAAAACTTCGCCGGGAAGCCGATCGACTCGCGCTCTTTCGACGCGGCCAATACCTAATCTGCTTCGTTCCTCAATTACGGCAACATCGCCGTCGGGCTGCTTTCTCTCCATCTTAATGCCCAGCGTGCGCTCCAGTTGAAGGAGTTCCGACCTCTGATCGCGGCCGAACAGCGTTGAAGCAACTCCCATCTTACCGGCGCGGCCTGTGCGGCCCACGCGGTGGATGAAATTCTCCGCAATTTCCGGCAGATCGTAGTTGATGACGTGTGCGATGTCCTGCACATGAATTCCGCGGGAAGCCAGATCGGTGGCAACCAGAATACGATAGCGTCCCTGTTGAAATCCGGTTAACGCCGCGGTTCGCTGGGATTGTGAGCGGTCGCCATGAATCATGGCGGCGGTGAATCCTTCGCGATTCAGATTGTTGGCAAGCTTCTCGGTTCCGCGCTTGGTGCGCGCGAAGACGAGGCACCGGCCGGTTTCCTTGGCGAGCAAACTTTGCAGCACTGCCTGTTTGCGATCTCCGGAAACTTCAAATGCCTGGACGCGCACGTTCTCTGAAGGCTTCAACACGGACCCGAATGCGAGACGCACCGGAGTTTTCATGTAATCGTTCACGAGATGGACTACTGATGCTTCCAGCGTCGCGGAAAAACACATCGTCTGGCGCTGCTTGGGCAATACTCCCGCGATTCTGCGAATCGCCGGAAGGAATCCCATATCGAGCATGCGGTCGGCCTCGTCGAGGACGAGCACACGCAACGCGCGGAAGTTAATCAGCTTGCGGCTGAGATAATCTTCCAGGCGCCCCGGAGTGGCGACGACCAGGCGTGCACCGGCGCGAATCGCGCTGAGCTGTTTTGCTTCCGGCAATCCGCCCACGACCAACGCTGCCGGTGAAAGTTGCTTTCCGCGCAATGCATTGTACTGATCCACGACCTGCATGGCGAGTTCACGAGTCGGAACGAGCACGAGCGCCGCAATTCCCGCGGTCTTGTGCTCCAGCAATTGCTCGATCACCGGAATCAGGAACGCAAGAGTCTTGCCGGTCCCTGTCTGCGCGGTTGCAAGCACATCTTTACCTTCCAGCGCCTGCGGGATTGCCGCGGCCTGCACCGGAGTCGGGATCGAAAAATTTGCGAGCGCGAGTCGCTCTTTTGTGTAATTGGAAATCTTTAGTTCTGAAAAATTCTGCATGGTTCTTCTTTTGTCTTTTCTGCTGGCGGGAGCCGTCGCGGCGCGCACACGAATCTTATTTCCGCAGGCTCCAAGCTTCACCTGAAGCTTTGGAATCCGCACCCTGTGCGGGCACACAACTGGCATGGCCAGTCCTAGTTTTTAATTACGCTGAAAACGTACGGAGGGAAACTGAGGCGGGGTTCTCTCGAATCGAACTTACCTTACCAAGGCAACCACACCAAACAACCGATGTATTAAGCGCAAACGCAGTATACCACAAGCGGGGGCGGATTGCCTGTACAAAATTTCGTCCCCGCGACACACCTGTGTGCCTAAATTGCCAAGTAGGCCATCACAAAGGGTCAATAAGTTACTTTCTTTTGATCTCTACCGGTTTTTCAAGCCTGAAGCTGAGCTTCGTTTCGGGCTGGATCGTGATATCACGGTCGCCGGTAAACGCAGCGCCCGCGGTGCCCGCGCCTGCTCCGGCGCCTGCGCCGATCGCCGCGCCTTTACCGCCACCCGCAAGCGCGCCGATAAGTCCTCCCACAACCGCACCGCCACCCGCTCCGATTGCAGTCCTCTTGCCGCGACCCTTGCCCGCTTCCGTCACGGACGTTGTCCGGACCGAATATCGTTCTCCATTCACCGTAATGGAATCGAGAGTTACGCCCAGTTCCGCATTCCCTTTAAATTTGCCGGCCGACTTGGCGACCGTAACAGTTCCACGGGCTCTCGCACCTGAAGGTATAACCACCCTTTCGCCAACCGTGACAGGCGCCGCAAGCGAGGCGTCGAAATGATCGCCTTCATTGCTGGTCTTCGAGCTAACCGTTTGGTCGACCGTCACCGAGATTGGAGTTCCCGATTGCACAACAATAGGCTTTGGCGCAAACGGCGGCGCAGCAGGTTGCTGTTCGCTGGACGACGCGGAATTTCCCGTCGAAGAGTCCGCAGCCCCGTTCGAAGGGGGTGCAGAGGATGTAGAGGGTGACTGGTTACAGCCAAAAAGCCCCATCAGACCCGCCATCATGAAAATTCGCGCCAGCGCATTGTTTCGCATGCTTCTTCTCCTATTGATCAAAAGTGGGTATGAAAATTATAGCAGGAGCGTGTCGCGCCCGGCGCTCGTTTCCCCGGAAGATGTGCTCAATCGTGATACAAGGCACGATCTCGGCCGCCTCTGAACTTGACACCGGTTGTGCTTCTTCCGCTGTCATGGGATGATCGTCATTCCGGCAGGCTCCAAGTCGCCGACGCGCCAAAGACAGCGCTATGGTGACGGCGCGTAGAGCCCGCGCCCTATTTCCGGCGGGCTC
>JAOAPW010000250.1 GCA_025463105.1 Candidatus Acidiferrum typicum
CGCAACCGGATTTTGACGACACCGCTCATCGCGTTTCTTACCGGGTCAATATCGTAGAAGGCGTTACATATCACATGGGCGAACTGGTTGTGTCCGGCCTTTCTCCCGATGCCGAAAAACAATTACGTCACGCGTGGCAACTCGCGCCGGGACAAGTTTTCGACAATGCTTACTTCGAGAATTTGCTAGGTATGCTGGCCAAGCCGCGACGCGAGATTTTCGGCGACCTGCCTATCCATTACACGCAATGCGGTCACTTCCTGCGTCCAGATACCGAGCGGCACACGGTAGACGTCTTGCTGGATTTCAAATAATCGTCCAATTTTGTTCGTCTACACGTAAGGGCACGGTTCACCGTGAACGTTCTCCGTGAACGGCATGCCGAGCCCGTACACCGTGCGGCACCTACACAATGACGCTGGCAAAATCCGTACGATTGTCACTTCATTTTGAAGAACGAAATTGCGTTTGGAGTTACAATCCCCGTCTATGCAAAATCGAATACATAATCTCTTGTTTTGTTTAGCGCTGAGCGCTTCTGCATTAGCGCTCGCGCAGCCCCAGCCCCTCTCCGCTCAAACCGCTTCTCCGGCAAAGCCTCCCGCTCCACAACAGAAAAAACCGGCAGCGACCCCGCCACAGGCGCCTCCCAAACCAAAAACCGACTCTGCGCCCGCCGAATCCCAGGATGCGTCCCCCAATCCCGACGCGGAATTGCAGGCGACCGTGCAGCAAGCAGGCAACGATCGAGCCGCGCTGATTCGCAATCTCGAAGCCTATCTCGTCAAGTATCCCGACTCGCCGCGCCGCGCCGCCATCTATCGCGCGCTGCTTGAATCCGAAATGCAGCTTCAGAACCAGACGCGCGCGCTCGAATATGCCAAACAAATTCTGGCCATTCAGCCGGATGACAGCCAGACGCTATTTTTGGCCGCCACTCTGCTCGAGAAAATGCCGGATGACGCCAGCCAGACCCAGGCGATGGGCTACGACTCGCACCTGATGGACCTGGTAGCCAAGGCCGACCCTGAATCACGCTCTCCGCAGATGACGCTTGAAGATTGGCAGGTCGGCCGGAATAAATTCACGATGGATCTTTATGTGCTGCGCGGAAAGATCGAAAGACACCTGCACAAAAACAGTGACGCCGTGAAAGATCTGAAAGAAGGTTTTCGCCTACTGCCCAATGTCGAGGCCGCGGTGAACCTCGGAGAGATTGCCGAGGAAAATAAAAACGCGGACGAAGCGGTTCGCCAATACGCGGTTGCCTTCCTGCTGGCTGGTCAAGATCCGGATGAAAATCTCGTGAGCCGCGAAGGCCTGCGGCTGGAAATGGGAAACCTCTGGCGGTCCACGCACGATTCCAACGTCGGCCTGGGCGATATCCTGCTCAATTCCTATGACAAAACCAGAGCGCTGACCAAAGCAAACGGTCCGGAGCCTCCCGCGTATAACAAAGGTGTGACTGATCCATTCCAATTCAGCTTGCGCCATGTGGACGGAAGCGCTGCGATGAAATTAGGCGATGTTCGGGGAAAAACTGTCATACTCGACTTCTGGACTACGTGGTGCTCGTATTGCCATGTCACGGAATCAGTGCTGTCCGACATGCGCAAGAAATTTGCCGGCCGCGATGACGTTGTGTTTCTGGCGATAAATAAGGATGAAGACGAAAGCCAGGTCGCTCCCTACGTCAAGGAAATGAAATTTGAGGGAACTCTGCTCTTCGCAGACGGCCTCGACACTGCGCTCAAAGTTGAAACAATTCCGACAATTATCGTCCTCGATCACGCCGGAAAAATTGCCTATCGCACCCAGGGCTTCGCGCCTGACAACTTCAGCGACTCACTTTCAGCGGCCATCACCAAAGCTTCCGCATCCCAGTAGCACAGGCTTCAGCCTGTGTGGTTTTGAATTGGATTTTGATGTTGTTCTGTTTTTATTTGGAATTATTTGTCTATCGGGAAACCCTAAAGCAAAAAGCACACAGGCTGAAGCCTGTGCTACTTTACGGACTCCTGCAAAATCACATCGCGAGCGGCGACAATCGTGTTGATGTGAATGCGCACCGTGTCGGCCACGCGCCGGGCATACCCACCAGCCATCGTGGACGCCACCGGAATTCCACGCCGACGCGCGTGGTCGAACACTAAGCGGTCACGCTTCTGCAAACCTTCCATCGTCAGCGCCAGCCCGCCCAGTTGATCTTCGCGGTACGGATCCGCCCCGCCCACGTAAAAAATTAAATCCGGAGTGATTGTCTTGAGGGAATGAATTAAACCTTTTTCCAGAGCAGCCAGATATTCCGCGTCCCGTGTGCCATCGTCAAGGCCGATGTCCTGGTCCGACGGAGGTTTCGGCATCGGATAATTATTTTCTTGATGGATCGATAATGTATAAACGCTGGGATCATTCGCGAAGATTGCCGCCGTGCCATTGCCGTGATGCACATCCGTATCCACCGTCATCGCAGTGCGGATTTCCCCGCGGGCCTGCAGCGCACGGATCGCAATGGCTACGTCGTGAAGCATGCAAAATCCTTCACCATGGTCAGGATATGCATGATGGAAACCTCCGCTGAGATTTGCGGCAAATCCATCCTGCAAAGCCTGTCGGCCCGCGAGGATTGAACCTCCCGCAGCCAACCAGAACGCCTGCACGGTTGATTCCGAGACGGGAATCTCCAGTTTCATCCGCTCGCTCAACGTGAGGGAATCCGTCTGCAGCTTCTGGACGTATGGCGGAGTATGCACGCGCAGAACATCTTCGTCGGCTGCCGGTTCAGGCATAAGGAAATCGCCGGGGTCGGCAAGACCTTCCTCCAAAAGCGCGTCGTGAACCATCTTAAATTTTTGTGAAGGAAAAACGTGCGTTCCTAGATCCAGATCGTACCGAGGATGATAAACAACCTTAAACGGCAGCATGGCGACAGCTGAGACTTTAGCTCGCTTTGTGGGTCGTGCCTTCAGGCACGACACTAAGCATGCGTTTCCTCAATGGTTTTAACCCCTGATCTCCCGGATTAATTATCCCGGTCGAGGATAAAATCAGGCACAGCCAACAACGCGCGCCCGAAGTCCGACTTCGCATTTCCATTCAGGCAGGCCTTGGCACGCCGCGCGAAATCGTGCGCGGCGGTTCGCGTTCGATCCAGCGCCCCTGACTTGCGCACCAGCGCTGTAATCTCCTCCGGCCGCACGCTCTCGAATCCCTTTTCTTCCAGAACGGTTTGAACCAGCCGCTGCCCTTCCGAGCCCGCGCTTTCCAGGGCGTAAATCAGCGGGAGCGTAACCTTGCCTTCCTTCAAATCGCTCAACACGGGCTTGCCCAGTTGTTCCGGAGACGCCGTAAAATCGAGCACGTCATCGACAAGCTGGAAAGCAAGCCCTGCAAAATGTCCGTAGTCCGCCATAGCCTGCTCGCCCGCATCATCCAGATTTCCAAGAACCGCGCCGAGCCGTGCGCACCCTGCGAACAAGCAGGCGGTCTTGCGCGCCGCGAGTTCCAATGCGTCCTCTTCCATCAAGTCCATGCGGCCGAGCTTTGACAATTGAACCAGCTCGCCTTCCACCATGTCTTGCGTGAGTTCGATGAGGACGTCCAGAATCTTGAAGTTGCGTTCGGTAAGGGCCATCTGAAACGACTGCATGTACAGCCAGTCGCCCGCCAGCACACTGCGATGATTGCCCCAACGTGAATTCGCGGAAGGCCTGCCGCGGCGTGTGTTGGCTCCATCAATGACGTCGTCATGGATCAACGTGGCGCTGTGAATCAACTCGACCACGGCGCCCAAACGGACAGCGCTGTCCCCACGATATCCTGCGTAACCCGCGGATAACAGCAGCAGAGCGGGCCGCAGCCGTTTGCCGCCTCCGGCCAGCAGGTAGCTCGAAATCTCCGCGACCGGCTCGATGGCAGAGCTGTTCTGCAGGGTAAGCTCCTGCTCAACCTTGATCAAGTCCTCGCGAACCAGGTCAAAGATTTCCTTGGCCGTCAGAAGTGAGATGGCGTTCCTCCCGGAACTTTCATGTCGTGGTTCATGGAATTGGCGAGGCCGAAAAATTTGCGAAAATTCTCCGATGTCGACCTGGCGACCTCTTCGGCTGCCAAGTTTCTCACATTCGCGATGCTTCGCGCTACTTCCGCAACGTAGGCGGGCTCATTTCGTTTTCCTCGGTACGGCAAAGGAGCCAGAAACGGCGAATCGGTTTCCACCAGCAATCGGTCCAGTGGAAGCTCCCGGGCCGCATCGCGCAAGTTTTGCGACTTCGGATACGTCACGTTCCCCGCGAACGATATCAGGAATCCCATCTCGATGCCCTGCCTCGCTTCGTCTATCGTACCCGCAAAGCAGTGGAAAATTCCGCCCAATTCCGAACTTCTCCAATCCTGCTCCAGAATTTTCAGGCAGTCCGGCCAGGCCTCCCGGCAATGAATTACGACGGGAATTTGCGCGGAGCGCGCCTGTTCAAGCTGGTGGCGAAACACACGAGCTTGGACGTCGCGCGGCGAATGATCGTAGTGATAGTCGAGCCCGATTTCGCCCCAGGCGATGACCCGCGGATGCTGCGCCAGCCTGTCCAATTCATCGTAGTGCGAATCGGTTGCGTGCTGTGCTTCGTGCGGATGAATTCCCGCCGCCGCGTAAATCCAGTCATGTTGCTCAGCATAAGCAACCGCGGCTCCAAGCTTTTCGATCTCGGGACCGTTCCCGATCGCAAGCATAGCTCCAATGCCGGCGGATTGCGCCCGCGCCAGCACCGCGTCGCGGTCAGCATCGAAATCGGAGACATCCACGTGCGCATGTGAATCGACAAGGTCCACTAAAAAAATCCTTCGCTACAGGATCAGTAGCGCCGGTGTCCCACCGGCAATTCCAATATAAACCAACTGGATTCGCGGCCATTGCAGCAAGATGCCGGCGCTACCCATCTCTACTTGAGCCGCGCCCCGACCGGCACATCCTCCAAAAATCCGGCCAGCACCGGAGAACCATCCGCGCCGGACGACGCTGCCACGATCATGCCGTTGGATTCCACGCCGCGCAGCTTGCGCGGCTGCAAATTAACCACTACTACAACTTTCCGCCCGACCAAATCTTCCGGCTTGTACGCCTGTGCAAGCCCCGCAACAATTTGCCGGACTTCATCGCCGATATCGACTTGCAGCTGCAGCAACTTGTCCGCGCCGGCAACACGTTCGGCGAATTTCACTTGTCCCACGCGCATTTCGACCTTCGCAAAATCCTCGATTCCAATTTTTGCCGCCGGCGCAACCGCTGGTGCCGCTGCCGCTCCCGATGCTGCTGGTGCTGGCGTAGCTGCTGCCGGTACCACTTCCGGGGCCTTACTTTGTTCCTGCTCCATAGCTTCAATCCTCTCAATCGCTTCTGATTTTTCGACGCGTGGAAATATTCCTTCAAGCTTGCCGATCTTTGTTCCAGGCTTCAACTGTCCCCAGGAAATTAAATCCATCTGGACGCCGGCGAGCGGCGTAGTCTGACCCAATTGCCGCCAGATTTTTTCCGTCGATTGCGGAAGCACGGGATGCGCCAGCGCTGTAACGATTCGCAGTCCCTCCGCCGCCGTGTACAGCACTTTCGCCAAGCGCTCGCGGTTCTCCGGCTGCTCCGCCAGAGTCCAGGGTTTTTCAATCGTCAAATACTTGTCGATGGAGGCCACTTGTTCCCAGATTGCTTCGAGCGCCAGTGAAAAGCTGAACCGGTCGTATAGCTGCGTGATGCGCGTCAACGCCTCGGTTGCAAAATCCGCGGTTCCGGATGTATTTCCCAAAGCGCCGTATCCCGGCGGCGTAGGTATCTCTCCTCCAAAATAACGTTCGATCATTGTCAGCGTGCGGCTGGCAAGATTTCCAAGGCCATTCGCCAAATCACTGTTGTAGCGGCCAACCAACGCGTCGTAGGAAAAGCTGCCGTCCTGGCCGAATACGATTTCGCGCAACAAATAGTAGCGCAACGGCTCGATTCCCAACACGCTGACGATAGGCCGCGGCCGCACCACGTTGCCGCGCGACTTACTCATCTTTTCGCTATCGAACAGCAGCCAGCCGTGCGCCCATATCTGTTTGGGAAGCGGCAACTCCGCCGCCATCAAAAATGCCGGCCAGTAGACAGCGTGGAAACGAATGATTTCCTTCCCTACCATGTGCAAATCCGCGGGCCACAGTCCGCGCTCATCGAATTCCGGTCCGCCCACAGCGCTCAAGTAGCCGATCAGCGCGTCAAACCACACATAAAATACATGCGGCGCTTCGCCCGGTACGGGAATGCCCCAGCGAATCGTCGTGCGCGTAATCGAGAGATTTTTCAGGCCGCCTTGCACAAAACTCAAAACTTCGTTTCTTCTGCTTTCGGGACGAATGAAGTCGGGATTCGCGGCGTAGAAATCGAGCAGCCTCTGTTGAAACTCTGAAAGCTTGAAAAAATAATTCTCTTCGGTGACCGTTTCCGTCGGACGCCCGCAATCGGGGCAGGGATCGCCCGGTCCGGCGTCCACAACATAAGCATTGTCGTGGACACAATACTGCCCGGTGTAATGCCCTTTCTCGATGAATCCGTTTTCCCGGCAGCGTTTGAAGAGCCACTGTACGGTGCGGTGGTGCTTTGCATCCGTCGTGCGAATAAATTCATCGCCGGGAATACCCAAATCGTCCCAAAGCTGCCGCCACTGCGCGGCAATCGCCGTCGTATACTCCTGCGGCGATTTCCCCGCCTTTATCGCCGAGCGTTCCACGTTAACGCCATGCTCGTCCGCTCCAGTCGTCATGAAGACGTCAAATCCACGCATGCGCTTGTACCGGCGAATCACATCGGCCACGATCGTCGAATACGTGTGCCCGATATGCGGCAGCCCGTTCGTGTAATAGAGCGGCGTGGTCAGATAGTACTTAGGCTTGGCTCGGGGAGTGCTCATTCAACCTTTCGGGTGCGGGCTCCGCTTGGAGCCGGCCTTGATATTGATGCGGGTTCTAGCGAGACGGACGAGGGACTTGCCGAAGCAAGCCGCCTCCGCACTTGAAGCATGAACGTTGATAGTAAGCGGACGACAAGATGCTGTCAAATCACTGGCATGGCTTATGTTATTGCATTCCTGCTGCGCCGAAGACCGACATTTAAATTGGGTACTGGCTCAATTTCGTTTACGAACGAAAAAGCTGCCCGCCCAAAAAGCGGGCGGCCGCTACAAGGGCAAACCCCAGAATGGCCACATGGTTTTCTAGAGGCCTCTCCGTCCCGTGTTCTTCGGGACGGAGAGGCTTCGATTCAAACTGACTCGCTACCCTAAATTCAAAAGGGGCGCGCCAGCGTCGCGTGCCCCTTTTACTGTCCCGACGCATGAGTCATTGTCAGCCATAGATTATGGATTAATCCTGCGGTGGAGGCGGGGACGGTAGCTTCCCGGCGCCTCTCGGACCGCGACCGGGACCGAATTTTCCGCCCTGCACAAGCTTCAGAGATGGATCCGGCGTAAATGACACGGTTGTCGCACCGAGGTTTGTTACCTGGTACGTCGAGTTACCGAACCGCGGGTCACTACGCGTCTCCTGCAAAACGAGATCGAGGTCAGCCGAATACCAACGCTCGGAGGTAATGACAATCTCGTTCTGATTGCCAATCTCACCGGCCGGAATGGTGCGCGTTACTTTCTTATCGTCAACTTTGTAACTCGTTCCCGTGGCAGGATCGGAATATGTCGCGGAAGGATTGTCAGTCACGGTTTCGTTTCCTGGCCCGCCACCCTTTGCTCCCCCGTGCGGTCCCCACCCGGGTTTGTGATCTCCACCAGAAGCATTGCGCGCCTGGGAAGAAAACTCACGATAAGTTCCCTTACTCACGTCAATCATGTAGTTCATCTGCTTGGCCACATTTTTGATAAATATAAATTCCTGTGGCTTACCTGCTGATGCCCACGGACCAATTGCGGGCAACGTAACGTCGCGGTACGTGCTTCCATCGCCATCGCGCGCGAGTACGCCGGTAACCGTGTTCGTGATTGAATTGTTGGGCAGTGTCTCGACGCGCGTTATCGTAAACTTCGCTTGAAACGGCTTGCCGGTAACCGTCTTGCCGCTGAAGCCCCCTACCAATCCTCCAAATTCAAATGAACCTGCCATTGGCCCGCCCGGTCCGGGGCCTCGATGACCGAATCCACCGGGAGGCGGCGGCCCCTGCGCTCCAACCACTAAGGCCAAACCCAGTATCGGAATTAACGCATACCCAGCACGTGCCGCTTTAGATCTCACTGTCTTTTCCTCCGTGTTAAAACCTCTATCGATCGTTCTATCGAACCAGCCGCACCCCGCGCGGCCATCCATCCTCTCCGACCAAAACGTCCGCGCGTATTAAGTCCTCGTCCGGCGCTTCAGCTACCGGATAACCAAGTTCCGCGAGTGACGCGCGCGTCAATTGCACACGCACCACCATTCCCTGATCTTCCGGCGCCATTCCGTCGGTGAAAGGAACGGGCACAAAGTCAGACACTGCATATATATCTCCGCTACCCCCGGTCGAAGCCTCCGCCTCGGTTCCTTGAGTAGTCGCCTCCGGCTGCGATGAAGCAGGCCCCTGCGCGTCGACCGGCTGTTTCGATTGGGAGGAGACGTCTTTTTTCGGCAACGGTGATGGCTGAACTTTCGAATGGTTCGAAGACGTCCATAGCACTACGGCCAGCATCGCGGCCGCAGCTCCCGCGGCAGCCCATTCGAGAGTGCGCCATGCGGTCGCATATCGGCGCCAACGCTGGTTCCGAAAAGCGGAAAGGAGCGCATGCTCCAGTTCAGGCGGCGATTGCAATTCGCGCACGCTTGCGGCCGTCGCTTCAGTCACCTCGGCGAGTACCCCCGCTTCGCCCATCCGCACAGCGCAATTGTCGCAATGAGCCGCATGTTCGATCACAACCTCGCGCACGGACATGTCGAGCAATTCCATCCGCACAAATCCATGCACGACCTCGTCGAACTCCCTGCACGTCATTCCGTTCATTCTCTACCTCCCCAGCGAGAACCCAACGGTTTCGCTGTTACATGGCTGGGCCGGAGTTTCTCCAGCAGGATCGAGCGCGCGCGGTTCAATCGCGACCTCACCGTGCCCACCGGACACGCCATTAACGCTGACGCCTCTTCGTAGCTCTTACCCTCCAGGTCGCACATCGTGATGGGCTCACGGTAGTGCTCTGGCAGCGTCAGCACGGCATCGCGCAGCATTTGGATGGCTTCTGATCGTTCAAGTCCCTCGAGGGCCGTCTCCGAATTTCCTGGCATAGCTGGAAAGTGGCCATTCCCGTTGTAGTTTCTTCCGGTACCATTCCCGACATAGACGTCATCGGTTTCTTCGCCAAGCGCTACGTACCGGCTCTCTTTCTCCTGCAATTTCCTGATATGGTTTCGCGCGATGCCGTATAAGAAAGCGCCCGGCGCTCCCTTTTCTTCATCGAATTTTCCGGCTTGCCGAATCAATGTTAGGAATGTCTCCTGCACGACGTCCGCTGCGGCCTCCGGGCGTCCTGTCATATGCACGGCGTAGCGATAGACACCGCCCTGGTACCTGCGGTAAAACTCCAGAAACGCGCCTTCATCCCCGGATGAGAGACGCCGCATGAGCTCGATATCTCGTGGTTCGACTAATTCTGGCATCTATGCTGAGTTGGACGCATTTCGTCCGCTTACAGTAACAATTACTTTTTCGAGGGTGCGAAGTTCCATAATCTTGCTTTTAGATGAGATGCCGGATATCGCATTGCAGACAAGCCGTTTAGTGTATGCTTATCATTTCGCGGCTGCTAAAATGAAGTGGGGCGAATAAGAATTTTCCGGGTGTGGGCTTTACTTTTACGCTGAACGTTGATTCTGAGCCCTTCACCCCGCCGGTGTGAAACCGAAGGGCTTCAAGAGAAGCGTGGAGCCGCCTAATTACAATCGCAATCATTGAACAGATTCCATTCGTGGAGGGTTAGGGGTATGAAAAATAAATTTCTGGCTGCGGTGCGACCTGCGCTCATCATTACTGCACTGGGAATCGGAACGATTTTTTTGACTTCCGCTTGGGCGCAAAAATCCTCCGGTTCAGGGCAAACGCTGCGCGGAGAGGGCTCATTCAATGATTGGGACAATGAAAAACCGGGCAACCACTACCTGATCAAAGCTTCTGACTTGCCCAAACCGTATGCTACCGATACCGCCACCAATCGATCCACCGTTGTTCCGCGGCCGTCGGACGCCTGGCCAAAAGTACCTGAAGGATTCAAGATCGACCAGGCGGCCAGTGGCTTGGGAGGTCCGCGAACAATCGTGACCGCGCCAAACGGCGACCTTTTCGTGGCCGAGAGCACTTCAGGCCGAATTCGCGTAGTCCGCGGATTCGGCAGCGACGGCAAAGTTGGAAGCAACGAAGAATTCGCTACCGGCTTGACGATGCCATACGGAATCGCCTTTTATCCCCCGGGCGCGAATCCACAATACGTCTATATCGGCAATACGAATTCCATCGTTCGATTTCCCTATCAGAATGGCGACTTGAAGGCGCGCGGGCCCGCTGAATCGGTCGTTGCAAAAATTCCAGGCGGCGATAAGTACGGCGGCGGACACTGGACTCGGAGTCTGGCTTTTTCCAACGACGGCAAGAAACTCTACGTCGGTGTGGGCTCCAGGGCCAACGTCTCCGATGACGAGGCGGAAGCCAATCGCGCCGATGTGCTCGAATTTAATCCTGACGGATCGGGTCAACGAATCTATGCATCCGGTATTCGCAATGCTTCCGGCGTCACGGTTCATCCGCAGACCGGCCAAATCTGGGTCGCGGTCAACGAGCGTGACGCGCTGGGCGATGATCTGGTTCCCGATTACGTGACCCATGTGCAGGAAGGCGGCTTCTACGGTTGGCCGTGGTATTACACAGGGGCGAACCAGGATCCGCGATTTGCCGGCAAGCATCCCGAAATGAAGGAAAAAGTCATCGTGCCGGACGTGCTGCTGCAATCGCACTCTGCTCCGCTTACGTTGACGTTCTATGAAGGAAAACAATTCCCCGCCGAATATCGCGGAGATATATTCGTCACGTCGCATGGCTCGTGGAACCGCGCGCACCGCACAGGCTACAAAGTCGTTCGAATCTCCGCTCCAAACGGGAAGGCCACCGGCGAGTACGAAGATTTCGTAACGGGTTTCGTCGTGGATGATGCCAAAGTCTGGGGACGTCCTGTCGGAGTAACCGTGGCAAATGACGGCTCGCTGGTCTTCACCGACGATGCCTCGAATAGTATCTGGCGCGTGACCTACATCGGCGCAAAGAGCGCCGCCAAGTAGAATTGTTCGCGGCGAGATCGCCACCCGCAATGGGAACTCATTTGAAAACCGGCGAGCCTGCCCTGACCGGCTGCTGTGATTCGCCGCTGGAGTATCTTCAGAAGGCGGTTTTCGATTCGGTTGAAAAATGTTCTCGCGGCACAAGCCAGGCCGACGATATCACGCTCCTGCGGGTCCGCTATCGCGCCGCCGCACAGAGTGCAGCTTCCTGAACATAGCACAGGCTTCAGCCTGTGTGATTTTTGTTTTGGTTTTGCTTGCTTTTGTTCGATTTGGATTTGGTTTTGATTGAATTAAACCCAGCGAAAAAGCACACAGACTAAAGTCTGTGCTACCAAATCTTCAAGAACCGATCGGTGCCGATAGGTGTATACTCCCCGCTAGTTCGAAAACTTATTCGAGATTCCGGCTGTATTGTTGGTGGGCCCACCCCGATTACTTCGGAAATTATTTCAATACAGGAGCGAAAAACAAACATGCCTCTCAAGATTATGAGCCACGACGTAGATGGAGTCACCGTGCTGTTATTGGACGGGCGAATCGTTCTCGGAGAAGAAACCGTCGCCCTTCGTGAAAAAGTGAAAAGCCTGCTTGCCGAAGGGAAGAAAAAGCTCGTCCTGAATTTGAAAAATGTCTCGATGATTGACAGCTCGGGCCTCGGCGCGCTCGTCGCAGCACATTCCAGCGCGAAAACCGCCGGAGCAAAGCTGCTCCTATGCAACTTGGGATCGCGAACCAACGAACTTCTGCAAATGACCAGGCTGCTGACTGTCTTCGAAGTTTCCGATTCTGAGGCAGACGCCGTGCGCGCGATGTCGAAGAGCGCATCCGCGGGTTGATCCGGGCTACGGAGTCAAATTCATTCGGCGAAGAATATCGGCGAAACGTGGGTCCGAGCGCAGCGGGTCGAACACTGGGTCAACCTTGATGTCTCCCGTCCCGTTTCCGACTATGTA
>JAOAPW010000274.1 GCA_025463105.1 Candidatus Acidiferrum typicum
GCCTTTCCTCCGGCCCGACTCGCTCGCACGTCGCAAGTATTCATTATCTCAAATGGATGTGGTCGAAAAAGAGCTATGACGGACGCACTGACAAACGTTAAGAAGAAATTGCAGGACGAAATCACCACGCTCGAGCATGAGATGAATGTTGATCTGCCCAAGGAATTGATGAAGGCCCGCGCTCATGGGGATCTTTCCGAAAACGCCGAATATAAGTATGCCAAGGAACGCCAGGGCTATGTTTCCGCTCGTTTGGGGCAACTGAAAAAGAGGCTGGGCGATATCGGAATGCTTAATCTCACGAATATCCCCGCCGATCGCGCCGGGTACGGCTCGCGCGTGTGGGTTCTGGATGTGAAAAAGTCCGTCGAAGTCGAATACAAACTGGTAACTACCGAAGAGGCGGACGCGGCGCAGGGTTTGATCTCCACGACTTCGCCCATTGGAAAGGCGCTGCTCGGACGCCACGTCGGTGACGAGGTGCAGGTTGAAACACCCGCGGGAATCAAGGAATTTGAAGTGATCCGTCTGAAGACGATTCACGAAGATCAGTAAATATTATTTTTTCTTTTGCAAATTCGATTCAGGAGCATTGTCCATGTCCCTGCACAACCTAGGTCAAATGGGGGCCATCGGAGAAATCATGGCGCTGTTTGGCGCGGCCATTCTGTGGACATTCCGCGCCCAGGCGTTTGAATGGCTTCGAGAGTTCTTTGACATCTGGCGTGGCCAGATATCGGGACGCGATCCGCTATTGTCGGATCCTCTCTATCACCGGGCGAGACCCCGGCGGCCTCGTGGCGCTCTACTCCTGGTCGGCGCGCTGGCGTTGGTTTTTATCGGACAAGTCCTGTTTTTGCTGGACCTCACCCTTTAGTTTGAGGTTACCGTTTCTCCCCGGAATTTCGCTCACTTTTCGCGGGCTACAACAATCAACGTCATTAAAATATCATTCCGGCGTAGCCAACCACTTCCTGAAAATCTCCCGTTATTTCTCCTGAAGTCGCGTAGCGCACCAGTTCGGCGTGCCCAGCGCCCGTGCGTCGAACCGCGGTCAACATCGCCACTGCGGCGCCGTATCCACACATGGAAATTTCTTCGTTCCGGACGGTGTCAAAAAGCCCGCGCGGGTCAAGGGCCAGAACGCGATCCATAGCCTTGCGATCTTTCACTCTCGTGACATCTTCGGACTCATAGTGATTCATATCCGAACTCGCAATCAGGAGGACTGGCTCAGGCTCGGAGGCGATGACGTCCGCAATGGCAACGCCCAGCGCTTCCAGGTCTGTGTACTGCGCCGAGCCAATTACGATGGGAACAAATGTGAATCTCGGAGCGAGCCTCTGCAGAAACGGCAGCTGAACCTCAAGAGAGTGCTCGGACTCATGCGCAATAGAATCTTCGCGGAGCAACGGGCAGGCGCGCATTATTTTTTCAGCCAGAGAATGATCGATAGGCGCCGATCCGAGAGGTGTCTTCCATGCGCCGTCGGAAAGAATCGCGAAAGATGCGCCGCGCGGAAAATGGCGAGGCCCGACCAGAATCACGCGGTCAGGAATTTCCATGCGGCTATAAACCGCTCCCGCCACGTGGCCCGAATACTTGTATCCGGCATGCGGCACCAGGCATGCCTGCGCGCGAATTTTTGAGTTATGAATTCCGGTGGCGAGAAACGAATCGAGTTCCTGGTTCAATTGCGCGGGATCGCTGGGATAAAAGCGGCCGGAAACAGCGGGTAAGCGAATCATGATGAGCCTGCGGGCTCAGAGCGGTTTGGAAGGCTTGCCTTTGATTTTCAGAGCGACTTCGGTCCCGGGCTGATATTGAATTTCAACTTTGTCGCCGTACTGGTAACCGCCCTGGTCGAGCAGTTTCCGCATCGGATCGCGAATCTGATCCGAATAAGTGAATGTATGGATTTCCAGTCCGTTGACGAGACTTCGCACCTGGATTCCGGTGGTCATCATATGGAGGACTTCAAATTGGGTCTTCGCGGGTCTCGCTTGCTGCGGTTGCTGCGTGTGCACGGGCTTGAGCTTGATCACCGGCGCGGTCGTCACCTGGTCGCTTGCGGAAAATGCCAGGCCACATAGGGCGCAAGCGGCCACGAGCAAGCGCGCAGTGTTTTTATTGCTCATCGCTATTGTTCATCATCGGAGGAAATCTTCAGCGATTTTAAAAATCGCAGATCCTGCGGCGTCATCTCCAACTTGGACGATTGCCGCTCCTCGGTAAGGATTTCCTGATCGACTTGAATGTGCAAGGACTCGAGAAATCGCCGGTCGGTCGAAGTGATTTTCGTGTCCTCGCCGTCGCGACGCGCCAGGCCAATGGTCGCGTCCAATTTCAATACGATTTCAAACCCGGCTGCGCGCACTTCCGATATTGCGTCCGTGATGCGCGAAGATTCCGACACGGTGTCGTTAATCGCGTGGCCTAGCTCGCGCAGCAATTGTTTTAAATGATCGTCCAGTTGCACGATACCTCCCTCCAAACCCGAACATGTCCTTAACTCAAATTGTATTGCGCTGCGATCAGGGATACAAGTCCCTGTTGAGCCTGCCGCGTGTCCAATCCGCCTACTCCTGCTGGGCGAGTGTGCCTGGCCCGGTTTTGTACTAGAATTCTCTTGTGGCGACGCAATCCATAGGCCTGTATGCGGCTGCGCGACATTTCTTTCGCGTGCTCTGGAAAGCTGCGCGCGAACTTTTTCATGAAGTCACTGGCGCTCTGTTCTTTCTGATCGCGTTCGCCGGCATTCAATCCGCCTGGCGCGCCTGGCAACGCGGGTCTGGCCAGTGGCTCATTGGCGTGAGCGCCGGGTATGCGCTGCTGATGATTTTCTTCGGAGTGCTCTCCTTCCGCGATTCGCGGCGCGTGCGATGAATCCCTCCTCCACAAAGCCGGCCGCGCCAGGCGAGCGCAAGAAGCGTTTCACCACTCTCGGCGGCATCCCGCTCGAAGCCGTCTACACGCAGGAAGATCTAGCGGGCAGCGATCCCGAAACTTCCATCGGTTTTCCCGGAGAATTTCCCTACACGCGCGGAATTTATCCCACGATGTATCGAGGGCGCTTCTGGACCATGCGGCAATACGCCGGGTTCGGCACGGCGGCGCAATCGAACCAGCGATTCCGTTATCTGCTGACCAAGGGGCAGACGGGCCTTTCCGTGGCCTTCGA
>JAOAPW010000292.1 GCA_025463105.1 Candidatus Acidiferrum typicum
GCCAAATCATACAACAATCAAGCAATGAACCGGGATAGTACGGCTTCGTTTTCTCCAAATCTTCTGGTGGCAAGCTTCCGGAAACACGCGATTACGAGCTTTCCACACAGAGCCCCGCAGGTGTATATTTTCCGCATAAGAATTCAAATTGATTTAGAAAACTAAGAACTCTGGCTAAAGCGGAGGGTGTTTCAGTGAGACTTCGGTGGTTATATCTACGCGCATCATTGCAATGTGCGGCCTTTTGCGCGGTCTTGGCTCTTTGCGGACCAGCCGCGAACTCCCAGGGGCAGGATCGCGCTCCGCAATATTTTCAGTCCGACATTCAATACGGCGCGCAGATTTTTACTTCGCAATGCACCTCGTGTCATGGCGAAAATGGCGACCTGATCCCCGGCGTGAATTTTCGCGCCGGCCAGTTTAAGCGCGTCATCTCTGACAATGATTTGCGTGCAACGATCACTACTGGTGTACCTGGCACGGCGATGCAGCCCTTCACTTTTGGAGCTTCGGAACTTACGGGCATCGTCTCTTACCTTCGCAACATGGGCAGTTTCAACGCTCGCGGTCTGATGATGGGTAACGCGTCTCGCGGGCAGGCGCTGTTCGAGGGTGCCGGCAAATGCGCCAGCTGCCATGCCGTTAACGGAAAAGGCCCGCGCGTAGCGCCCGACCTGGGCGACATCGGCGCTCTGCGGACCGCTGAGTTGATTCATCGGACGCTCATCGATCCGGCAGGCTCGATGTTGCCGGCGAATCGCCCCGTGCACGCTGTAACGCGCGATGGGAAAGTCATCAACGGCCGCCGCCTCAATGAAGATACTTATACGGTCCAGCTGATCGACGAGCAGGAGCATCTGGTTTCGCTCACAAAAGCCGACCTGCGCGAGTACACAGTGCTCAAATCAACTTCGATGCCTTCCTTCAAAGATAAATTCAGCGCCCAGGAATTGGCTGATCTTGAGGCTTACCTGCTTTCCTTGCGAGGTGTGAAATGAATTACCGGGGACGCGCGTCCTGGCTGCTGTTTTTGATTTCGCTCATTCCATGTTCGCTCTGCGCCCAGGTCACCTCCGAGCGCCTGCTGCACGCCAATGACGAGCCGCAGAACTGGCTGACCTATTCAGGCAGTTACGCCAGCCAGCGTTACAGCGCCCTGCAACAAATTGGCTCTACGAACGTCAAAAATCTTGAGCTCAAGTGGGTCTTTCAGGCGCAATCGTTGCAAAAATTTGAGGCCACTCCGCTGGTCGTCGACGGTGTGATGTATCTCACGCAGTCGCCCAATGATGTTGTGGCGCTCGACGCCAAGTCGGGCCGGGTGTTCTGGCTCTACCACTACGCTCCTTCTCCTGCTGCCAGACCCTGCTGCGGAATCGTGAATCGCGGCGTCGCTATTCTTGGCGACTCGCTCTTCATGGCCACCGTGGACGCGCACCTCGTCGCCATTGACGCCAAAAACGGCCACGCTCTCTGGAACGTGAAACTGGCGGAGGCTGCCGCCGGCTATGCCATGACCATGGCGCCGCTGGTGGTGAAGGATAAAGTGATCGTGGGAGTCGCCGGAGGTGAATTTGGAGTTCGCGGCTTCATCGCTGCCTTCGAAGCTGGCACCGGGAAGGAAGCCTGGCGCTTTGATACGATTCCCAAGCCGGGTGAGCCCGGCCACGAAAGTTGGCGCGGGCGCGATTGGGAACATGGGAGCGCCGCTGTCTGGGTCACTGGATCGTACGATCCCGATCTCAACTTGACCTACTGGGGAACTGGAAATCCGGGGCCAGACTGGAATCCGGAGCAACGCCCCGGCGATAACCTGTACTCTGATTCGGCCGTCGCGCTCGATCCGGACACCGGAAAACTCAAGTGGTATTTCCAATTTACTCCGGGCGATCCCTACGATTATGACTCGGTGCAAATTCCTGTTCTCGCGAATGCGAATTGGAATGGCAGTCCGCGCAAATTAATGTTCTGGGGCAATCGGAATGGCTTCTTCTATGTTCTGGACCGCGTGACGGGCAAATTTCTCGCAGGCCGTCCATTCGTCAAGGTGAACTGGGCCAGCGGTCTCGACGCCAATGGCCGGCCGATTCTAACTCCGCAGCCTCCCGGCGTCCCGACGTTCCCGGGTATTCAAGGCGGAACGAACTGGTATTCGCCGTCTTACAGCCCGCGCACGGGGCTCTTCTATCTCTCCACTTGGGAAAATTACGCTACGATTTTTTCAGGCGTGAACGCCGATTATCACGAAGGCCAGCGATACACCGGCGGCGCAAACACCAGTCCCATTCCTGGCGCCGACAACCCCGTAGGCCAACGCCAGGGTCCTGTCAACACCTACACCGAGGAGTTGGCACGCGGGGCCGTCGTCGCGCTGAATCCCGAGACCGGCAAACCCGCGTGGAAATTCGATATGCACGACGTCAATACCAGCGGAATTTTGACCACCGCATCGGACCTGCTCTTTGTCGGCGGCCGTGAAGGTTATTTCCAATCTCTCGATGCCAAGACGGGTGCTTTGCTCTGGAAGCAAAATCTCGGAGGGGAAATCATCGCCGGTCCGATGACTTATCTGGTCGACGGCAAGCAATACGTTAGCATCGCCTCTGGGAACAGTCTGTTTACGTTCGCGCTTCGAGAATAGCATCGGCATATTCGCGTAAAGGCGGAATCACGACTATTGTGACCTGGTTTCCGACGCAACGTCGGGTCCTGAGGGCAGTTTCCTGATGTAGTGAACCAGGTTCCAGATATGCTCGTCCGTTTCCACTTTCCCGAAGGCTGGCATGCCACTGAACCGGAGGCCATTTTTTACAATCCAGAATAATTCACGGTCGGAGTATTGCTGCGGTTCCGGAGAAATTAAATTGGCAGCTCGGGGATACATCCAGCGACCCGAGTCCGTTGGCGATTTGCCGTCAAGGCCATGACAGTCGGCGCACTCGGTGCCGTACAATTTGTCGCCCTCTTCTGCGCTTGCAGACCGATTTGCCGGAGCAGGCGGGATCTGTTCGCGGCTACTGGCCCTGCTCACGAGCATGTGCCGCAGCTTGCCAGCGACATATATTTCTCTTTTTCCGGGTTCAGGTATCGCACTCAAATTAAACTGAAACGCCACGACCACGAACGCGATTAGCACAACGACGAAAGTTAGAACGGCACCTCGACGCTTCATGGTGGATTCACTTTTCGGTAGGTCTAACTTAGGAAAAAGAGAGGATCGGCCGCGGATCGCCCGGTCCTCTCTATCAGAAATTACGATGCAGCTTCGATATCAGTAACGTGAAGGGAGTTGGTAGCTTTATCGTAGCTGCCCATGACCTTCACCTTTTCGCCGGCGAACTGTTCGCCCTTCTTCTGATCGTCGATCTGATACACTTTTTTTGTACTGGAATCATAAAGTACGTACTTTCCCCCATTCTTTACGCAGCCGTTCGTGCATGCCTTTTCTGTTTTGATGTCATGCTTCTTCATCATGTCCGCGTGCGAGCCCTCTTTGGCGCATTGGCTATCCATGATTTCGCCAGTGTAGGTGTTGTCCTTCGCGTTGGCGAAGCCAATAGTGAGAAAGACAAACGTCAGCACACCAAAAATTCCAGCTGATATTGATTTCATTTATTTTCTCCTTTGATTATCTACAGAACGTGGGGGCGCTACTGCGCCATACGCGCGT
>JAOAPW010000323.1 GCA_025463105.1 Candidatus Acidiferrum typicum
CAGCGACTTCATTCGAACCGTTTTTCCCGCAGAAAGATTTTGCATGGGACAGAGCGCGTGTGGTACCCTCCTACAGTCGAAGAAAAGACAAAACGAGAGCAGAGTTGAATGGGTTCGGCGGAGAGGACGACTTGAGAGAAGCCAAGTCAATGTTGATTGAACAGTATCGAGCGCACGTGAAGGATACGGGCTCACCGGAAGTACAAATTGCATTATTGAGCGAGCGAATCAACTACCTGACGACGCATCTGAAGTCGCATCTCAAGGACCATGCGTCGCGACGCGGGCTGATCATGATGGTCAACAAGCGCCGGCGGCTGCTGGATTATCTTAACCGTCGTGACCCGGATCGGTATCGCGAGATTGTCGAACGTCTTAGTTTGCGCAAGTAACCGCTGCCTAGCGAGCAGCGCGGTCGCGCCAACAAAATCTCCGAGCCTTTGCGGAGCCCTGATAGTTTCCGGCGGCATTTGGGCGTGATTGCCCGGCCGCTTTTTTTGTAAGTGGACTCCTTTTTCCTCTCGCTGCTGTCTTCACTCTTCCCAACAAAACGGGATGTATCTTTCCCGCACTCGAATAGCTTTCCGCGCGCGCAAGGCCCGATGGTTCGGGGCGCGGCGGAAAATCGAAAGGACTTTCGCAAATGTCGCAAGTAGAGCCAGCACCTCACGTGGTTACGGTCGAAGTTGGCGGACGCACATTAACGCTCGAGACTGGAAAAGTTGCAAAACAGGCTAACGGCGCCGTTCTGGCGCGGTACGGAGACACGGTCGTGCTCGTCACGGCCTGCATGGATTCCAGAGCGAATGACCGGGATTTTCTTCCCCTCACCGTGGACTACCGCGAATACACGTACTCGGCCGGAAAAATTCCCGGCGGATTTTTCAAGCGCGAGGGACGCCCCTCGGAACGCGAAATCCTGACTTCGCGCATGATCGACCGGCCGCTGCGGCCTCTATTTCCCGAATCGTGGCGCAATGAAACGCAAATCGTCGCCATGGTGCTTTCAGCTGATAGTGAAAATGATCCGGACATGATCGGGATCACCGGCGCTTCGGCGGCGGCATTCATTTCCGATTTGCCGTTCACGACTCCCGTGGCGGCTGTGCGCGTCGGATTGGTTGAAGGCAAGCTCGTCGCGAACCCCACGGTTGCCGAACAGAAGACGAGTCTGCTGAATATCGTCGTGGTCGCATCGGAACAAGCCATTGTGATGGTCGAGGCCGGCTCGGTTGAAGTCAGCGAAGACGCGGTTGCGGACGCGTTGCAGTTTGGCCACGACCAGATCAAGCGCATCATCGCTGCGATTCGCGAACTGCATGACAAGGTGAAGCCGAACAAAGTGACTGTAGCCCCGCTTCCGTTTGATGAAGCCCTCGCTAAGGAAATCGAAACAAAATACGGCGCGCGCCTGCACGATGCGCTGGACACGGCCAAATATCCGAAGAAAGAAAGCTATCACCTGATCGATGAGGTCAAGAAAGCGATTCTCGAATCGATTCCAGAGGATGACGACGAGAAACGCAAGCTGGCCCTTCGCGCGCTTGAGCGGCTTCGCGAACGTTACTTCCGCGAGGACATTCTTGAGCGCCACCGCCGGCCGGACGCGCGCGCGTTCGATGAGATTCGGAAAATTACCTGCGAGGTTGGAGTACTACCGCGCGCCCACGGCTCCGCCCTCTTTACGCGTGGCGAAACGCAAGCGCTGGCAACCACCACGCTCGGAACGAAGGAAGATAAGCAGCGCCTCGACCTGCTGTTCGAGGAAGAATCGTTCAAGCGTTTCATGTTGCACTACAACTTCCCGCCGTTTTCCGTTGGCGAAGTGAAATTCCTGCGCGGTCCCGGACGCCGCGAGATCGGACACGGCGCTCTGGCTGAGCGAGCGTTGATGAGCCTGCTTCCGCCGGAGACCGACTTCCCGTACGCCATGCGTCTGGTGTCTGACATTCTGGAATCGAATGGATCTTCCTCGATGGCCACCGTGTGCGGCGGGTCGCTTTCTCTTATGGATGCCGGTGTGCCGATTCGAGCGGCTTGCGCGGGGATTGCCATGGGCCTGGTCATCGAAGGCGACAAGGCCGCTGTCCTCACCGACATCGCAGGCGCGGAAGATCACTACGGCGATATGGATTTCAAAGTTGCCGGAACACGCGCCGGAATCACCGCGCTTCAGATGGACATCAAGGTCGGCGGCATCAGCGTGGCTTTGATGCGGCAGGCGCTCGAACAGGCTCGGCGCGCGCGGTTGCACATTCTGGACATCATGGACCAGACGATTTCATCGGCGCGTCCGAAGATGTCCATCTTTGCTCCGCGGCTCTATCTGTTGCAGATTCCGACCGACAAGATTCGCGACCTGATCGGCCCCGGCGGCAAGAAAATCCGCTCCATCATCGAAGCGACCGGCGTCAAGATCGACGTAATGGACGACGGCAAGGTGCACGTGTTCGCCAACAACGGCACGGCCGCTGATCAGGCATTACAGATGATTCGTGACGTCACCGCGTCAGCCGAAATCGGCAAAACCTATCTAGGCAAAGTGGTGAGACTCGCGGAATTCGGCGCTTTCGTGGAAATTTTCCCGGGCACCGACGGCCTGCTGCACATCAGCGAAATTGCCGAGCAGCGCATCCGTGATGTCCGCGATGAACTCAAACTGGGCGACCAGGTTCTCGTCAAGGTGCTCGCGATCGAGGGCAACAAGATTCGGCTCTCGCGCAAAGCAGTTCTGCGCGAACAGCGCGACAAACAACAAAAGGAAGCCGCAGGGCAGTAAAGGCTTTCATAAACCACGCGCCTCGCGTGCGTGATTTACCAATGATCGGAAAAACGGGGAGGCGAATCGTCGCCTCCCCGTTTTGCTTTGCTACCATAACCTCACGTCAGTCCCATTTTGAAGCTGCAAATCCCTCCGGACGAGAGTGCCCAAAGAAGGCGGTTTGGGATAGTTTCCGAGAAGCGCGTTTCCCGTTACCTACCGGCTTACCGCATCGAAGGACAGAAAGAGGATGAAAACGGTGCGGCTTCGCTCTTCCTTTTGCTAAAATCCGTCAGCGATGATGTGGACTGGCCGCATAACGATAATCGAGTGCATGGCAAGCGTTATAGGAGGATGAATGGCGGACACTAAGACCATTATTGAGCAGGCGTACTCCGCATTCAACAAGCGGGACATCGACGGTGCATTAGCACTAATGACGCAAGACGTGAGCTGGCCCAAGGCTTCGGAGGGCGGCAAAGTTGTCGGAAAAGAAGAGATCCGCGCCTATTGGACTCGACAATGGGGTGAGTTCGATCCCCATGTCGAACCGCTCGCAATGACCGAGGAAGACGGAGGCAAG
>JAOAPW010000339.1 GCA_025463105.1 Candidatus Acidiferrum typicum
TACGACAAAAAAAATCGTGGGCCACCAACGAATGAAAACATTCGTTAGACAGCCGCATCCGCCGCATGCCGTACCTTGATCCATGCTCCGACGGATTGCACGCGTCCAACCATCTCGCAGGCTCCGCCAAAATATGCGCAGCAGCGGTTGCGCTGTCTGTAATTTAACGGCATCAAGTGGCGAACAAGTTTTGCGTTAACTATACTTTATCGAACGCGGGATTCCGCGTCATGCAAGCAAGCGCGAGCAATTCGAGGAGAGCAGGAAGTCGCGTGTGGCTTCGAGTTCGATTTCAAATCGGGAAGAGCAGCGCAGGGGTCAGTTTCATATTGGGGCAGCGCGCTATTCACCGTGCGCCGACTTCGGAGCTTGCTAGAGATCATTCCAGATCGTCCAAGATAGTTAGTTGACATGCCCTCAAATGCTTTGAATAATCCATCCATGCCTCGTCCAGAAGCCGTCCGCCGGGTAAAGAGCTACTCCGCCGCGACCGGCTATGTTTATCAATATTATTTTTATGAGGTAGAGAAAACTCGTCGCGGCAATACGCCGGGCACGGAATACGTTTACATGGTTTCGGTGGATCGCCACCACGTATTTCCGGTGCGCATTTTTGTTCAACACGAGGCGCTTGAGGATTGGTCCGCGCGCACGGGGCAAAAGCTCACCGGGACTGAAGAATACGCGGTCGCCAAGATGCGCTTGTTTCAGGCATTCGATGAAATTGAGAAGCTGGACGCCAAGACTCCTGAGTTAGTCGTGGACAGCTCGAATCTGGAAACGTTGCTATCACAGTTGGACATCCTGACAGATGAGCCGGGGCAGCACTGACTTTAGAGTTCGCGGAATAATCCACCAACTCCGTCATTCCGAGCGAAGAGAGGAATCTCTCCTGGTGTGTATGCAAAGAGGGATTCCTCGGCACGCGGCGTGCCTCGGAATGACAAGCTTTCTGTATTTTTACGAAGTGCGACAATTCGGTTAGTAGTTTATTTATCGAAAATTTCAGCGAGCGCTGACGCCAATTCAGGTTGCGCAAACCGGTAGCCCGTCTGTTCGAGTTTGGAAGGTTTTACTCTCTGGCTCGACAGTAATAACGCGTCAGCCATTTCGCCCAGGGCCAGGCGCAGCGCAAACGCCGGCGCGGGGAACAGGGCAGGCCGGTGCAATGTTTTCGCCAGGACTCTCGTGAACTCCGCGTTCTGAACCGGGTTGGGGGCCACGGCGTTGATTGGGCCGGAGAGATTTGAATTTGCAAGCGCGAAACGGATGATTCCGACAGCTTCCGCAAGCGTGAGCCAGGACATCCACTGCCTGCCAGACCCGAGACGCCCTCCCGCACCCAGTTTGAACGGCAAAACAATCTGCTGCAGCGCTCCTCCATGTGCCGCCAGAATGATTCCGAACCGCAACATCACCACGCGCGCGCCAAATTCGCTCCCGTGGGCGTTCTCCGCTTCCCACTCGCGGCACAGCTCGGGAAGAAAATCGTTTCCCGGTGCGCTCGCCTCGGTGAGCGTCTCATCGCCGCGATCTCCGTAATATCCGATTGCTGAAGACGCTACGATCACGCGCGGTGGTTGTTTCAACATGGACAGCGCGCCCATCAAATGCCGCGTGGCTTCAACGCGGCTGGTACGCAACAAATTTTTCCGCGCCGCATTCCATCGGCCACCCGCAATAGACGCGCCGGCCAGATGGACCAATGCGTCCGCGCCTTCCGCCGCAGTTGCATCGAAATCCTCGCGGGCTCCAAGCGGAGCCCTCACCCGTTCGCCGCCAACAGGATCCCATCGAACACTCAGTCTTCCTGTGGCGGCAGCATCCGGATTCGCCGTATTGGGCCGCACCAGCCGCACGATCGTATGCCCCTCGCGTTCCAGCACATCAATCAGAGCCGTTCCTAAAAATCCCGTCGAGCCCGAAACCAGGATGCGCATTTGGCGGAACCTCCGAGGACTGATTTAAAGCTACGGCTGCGCTCCATTGAAATCAATCTAATTTCAAAAATGGATTCGCCGTCCTTTTCAGATATTTCAGGAGATTCAAATGTTCAGAAACCCCGTCAAACCGCTTATCGGGAGTTTGGTGGCCCATACTCATACACTACATCGAACGCCGGTACCATTGAAGTTCGCGTACCTCGCGCCCACCATGAGATAGAGCTGAAATGGCTGCCATCAACGGGCGAGAATAGCCAATATCCAAAAGACGAGGAGATGCCAAAGCGTTCCATGTCGCCAGCAGCCCGGAAGGAGATAACATAGATGGCAGCGTTGTGGGGGTTGTTCGTTATCGCTTTAGCTGTTTTGTCCCAATTTATTGGCGTAACGTTGAGCCCCTTGCGATTTGAGAAAGGGCTTATCTCTCGTGAACAAGATCCTGCTTCGTTTCGAAAAGCGGTCGGCGTTCATATAGTCACAGGTCTGTTATTCATAATGGGATGGTTTGTCGATCACTACTGGCATGTTTTTCAATGAACCGTGCCGTTGAGGCCGCTCCCTACCCGAAGTCTGCTACAGACGCGATTGCTGAGTGATTGTTGGCAAGTCCGAATGCGCCTCTCATAGGAAACTGACCCCTACGGCACAACGCACTGGTTTGAGTTTCCCCCTTCGCGGAATAGAATAAGGGCATGCAAGTGCGAGTTCTTTTTTTTGGCCGGTTAAAGGATATCGTTGGCAAAACGGAGGAAAGTGCCGAACTCTCCGAAGGCGCCCGCGTTGAGGATTTGTTTGCCCGCTATGGCCGCAGTTTCCCCGAACTTGCGCAGTTCCGGTCTTCCGTGGTCGCGTCTGTGAATCAGGAATTCGCCGAATGGCGCGCCCCGCTTTCTTCCGGAGACGAGGTCGCGTTTCTTCCTCCCGTCAGCGGAGGCGGCACTTCGGCTCGCGCTGCCGTCGGAGAGAACCAGTGCGCCCTGGTTCGAAATCGCATTGACACCGCGGAGATTTTTGAAAAGCTAAAGGCGCCGCCCGATGGCGCGGTCGTCGTGTTTGAGGGCATTGTGCGCAACCATTCCGGCGGCCGGAC
>JAOAPW010000226.1 GCA_025463105.1 Candidatus Acidiferrum typicum
GGCGAATCATTTCGCCAGAACGAAGGCTCACCGAGTGTCGCGTCGCGCGAGCTGGTCAAGATCTGTTCATTGTCCACCGGTTCGATAACGCCAGTGTCCGATGTTGATGACTGCGCGGGTGCGTCCAACAGTTGTCCAAAGGCCACAGGACGATCACCCTCGCCGAAGCTCACCCGCTCAGCCGGAGCCGGGAGCTCTTCAGGCGAAGTTTCCTCGGGAATTGAGGGAGGAGTAATCTGAGCTTCGGGGACGCTCTTGCCTGCTACTTTAACTTGCACCGCTTTAGGAGCTTTGGATGCGGCAACTCCAACCAATCGCTCGCTCATGGACCGTTCCAGAAGCGTCTTGACCATCGTAATCAGCGGATCAGGCGGGACAAACGGCTTTTTCAGAATTCCGTCGGCGCCAACTCTTTGCGCCTCGCGCTCGTCAAGCGGATCGAATGCACCCACCAGTAATATCACTGGTATATGAGCGAATCGGGAATCTTTCTTTACGTACTCGCAGACTTCATAGCCATTTCGCACCGGCATGAAAATGTCGGCTAAAACCAGGTCGGGGGATACGTCGGCTAGTTTACGAACGGCAGCTTCACCGTTATTCACGGAGATCACTTCCACGCCCAGGTCGGCCAGAGCGAGGGCCATTGTTTTCTGAACGTTGCTGTTATCGTCGGCTACCAGGATCTTTGCCACGCGCCGCCCTCCAAACTCCCAGGTACACCCACTCATCCAGCATAATTAGCCAGATAAATACCCTAAGGCTATTGGTAACACCTTGATTCGGGTGAGTCAATCAAACTCTAGACAGGGATGTGTCCGAATGAGCCATGTGGCCCGCGGGACAGGGAAGAACAGCTCTAGAAAGGAAGGACCTTGTGGATGCCCTTCTTTTTCTTGCTTGTGGACTCCTGGCTCTTATCGGCTGGCGGCGCAGGCGTGGCCGAGTTGGCAGGCTGCGCTGATCCTGAATTGGCGCCGGTCGTAGTGTCGGTGGGACTAGCGCTATTATCGGAGGACGATGAAGGTGCCGCATCTCCGGAAGTGGCCGGCCGTGCTTCTAACGAAGAACTACTTCCTGGCGTCACTGTTTCAACGGCCGCCGAGTTGCCTGCTCCGCCCACTCCGGTCATGCCAAGAGTCGGTGGCCCTCCGAAACCGAGAGTTTCATCGCCCGTTTCGCTGGCGGGGGTCATGGTCGGCGCCCCGCTGTGAGCGGACGTCGTAACGTCAGGTCCGGATTTGAGGACGCCCATGGATCGCCTCAAAATGTTCGGGCGATTGCGGGCAGCTTCCTGTTCCTTTTGGATCCGCGCAACCGCCACGGGATCGGGCTGTGGAATCGGCGTGCCAAATTTGGTAAGTCTGGCTTTTGCTTCTCCCGTTAAGGGCGACTGCGGATAGTCCTTCACAATCCGGGCATAATACCGGGCGGCAACTTCGTTGTGTTCAGTCTTTTCGTAAATCTGCCCCAGCATCCAGTTGGCTTTGTCAGCCTCGCTATAGAGGGGATAGCGATTGGTCAGCTCGAGCAATCGCGCGCCCGCGGCCTTGTAGGCATTACGAATGTAATAAAACTCAGCAACGCGGAAATTTCCTTCAGCCAGAACTTCCTGCACTTCGCGAAGATGTTGTTCGGCGCTGGGAACCAGCGGGCTACTCGGATATTTTTCCAGGAACGTTTGAAATTCTGCTTCGGCTTGCACGACCTCGGAATGATCGCGGTCCGGTTTTTCCATCTGGCGGTAATGTCCCATGGCGATCTGCATTTGGGCATAGGCCGCTTCATCCAGGAACGGGAAGAACGTGATGAAGTCCTTATATTCGACGATCGACTGCTTCAGTCCAGCCATTCCGCCTTCTTTGTAATAAGAATCTCCGATGCCCAGCTTCGCTTTGGCCAGATATTCGCTGTCGGGGTAGGTGTTGATCAGGGTTTGCAGACCCAGCCGGCCCACGGTGTATTTTCCATGCTTGATGTCGTCTGTCGCCTTGGAGTAGAGGACCTTATCTGGTTCGGCTGAAGTCCCGGCGATCGGGGCGGCGTTCTTCTTTCCAAGGCATCCCGCCAATGACGTAGATGCGAGTACTGCGATCGATAATGTTTTGAGGTGTTTCACGAATTTTTCCTCGTTCTGGCGGGCTCCCCTTCGAAATTCAGGGTAAACAAGTTGAGCCCGAACCCTCGTTCTGGCGGGCTCCACGCTTCACTTGAAGCGTTTGACGTAAAGTGGAGTCCACACCCTAAGCCCTTTGTGCCAGCGCTCCGCCGGCCATTTGCTTTAACGATCGAACTGCCTCAGCTGGGTCTTGAGTGTGAAAAATCGAAGTTCCTGCAACTAGAATTTCAGCGCCAGATCGAACCAGCTCCGTAACATTTTCCGGTCCAACTCCCCCGTCCACTTCAATCCGGAAGGTTAGATTATATCGTTCCCGGGCCAGTTTTAGTTGACGAATTTTTTCCAGCGCACCGGGAATAAATTTCTGCCCGCCGAATCCCGGGTTGACCGACATGACCAGCACATGGTCCAAACTTCCAAGAACTTCCGAGAGCATCGATACAGGTGTCGCTGGGTTGATAACCGCGCCCGGCTTGCAGCCATGTTCGCGGATCATGGAAAGAGCGCGATCCAGATGCGGCGTAGCTTCCTGGTGCACGGAAATCATATCAGCGCCCGCCTCCGCGAATAGCGGAATGTACTGCTCTGGATTCTCGATCATCAGATGCACGTCCAGGGGCAGCCGGGTTGCTTTGCGAAGAGACGCCACCACCGGCACTCCAATCGAAATGTTGGGCACGAAGTGTCCGTCCATCACGTCGACGTGCAGCAGCGTTGCTCCGCCTCGTTCCACGGCGCGAATTCCATCCCCCAGGCATGCAAAGTCTGCGGCAAGAATGGAAGGAGCAATTTCGACCAGATGAGGCACAAGTTCTCCTTGCGCGTATCTTACCAGAATCGCGTTCCCCGCTACTGTGCGACTGTCAGTTCGATGGGAGTCTCGCTCGTCACTTTGGCGCCCAGGCCCGGCGTTTGCTCGATCACTGTCCCTTTTGGCCATTCCGGGGAAGCTGTGAACGTCGTCTTCGCGATCTTCAATCCTCCGGAGATAATCAGCCGGTCTGCATCCGGCAATTGCATTCCCACAATCCAGGGCATGATATAGGCAACCGGAGCATTGTTTTGCGCCACCAATAAATTTACGCGCAGGCTTGCAGCGCGCGCTCCAGACTGCGGATTTTGCTGCACGACCGAGTCCGGGGGGAGATTGGGCACGGGCAGTGCTGTGACTTCCCCAACTTGCAGGCCGACTTGCAAGAGTTGGATTCGCGCGACGCGCAAACTGTCACCTTCCAGTTCCGGAACCATCACGTTTTGCGGCCCCAGGCTCAGGACAACGTGCGCGTCCTGCGAAACCTTCATGTGCTCGCCTGCCGGTGGACTCTGCCGCACCACCGTGTTTGCGGGAAGATCGCTGTAAATCCGGTCGGCGACCTTCAGTTGCAAGCCCCGCCCGCTCAAGAGCGCTTGTGCATCAGCCGATGTCTTGCCTGCAAGATTGGGCATATCGACTTCGCGACCTTGAATCGCGAATCGCATGGCCATCACTGCGCTCAGGAATGCCGCCGCAGCCAGAACGAACACGAGCAGGCACATGCGCATCAGCCATTCAATTCGTTCGCGGAAAGTCATGATTGCACCGCGTCCAATTTAGCATGCACCGTCGGATGCTTCCAGTGCGCTAGGAAATACGGAAGAGCTTTAACACGGAGGTCACAGAGGACACAGAGTCGAAGAATTGGCGATTCAAATTCAAAGGATCGTCGCTAACATTTTTCTCGGAATATTCCGTCCCATTCTTTCTCTCAAAGATTTTCTCAGTGCCCCTCTGTGGTCTCTGTGTTAAATCTTTTTGGCTTTGTGTTCGATCGCCGCCGCGAAGAATCCATCGGTTCCGTGAATAGATGTGCAGGTCCGGAAAAAACCGTCTGCGTCAATGAGACTCTCTGGCGTTACACCCTCTCGCAGAATCCGCTGCAGCGCGCCTCCCGGGCTGACGACGCAAAACTCACCTTGCCTGCCGCCAAGCGCTTCGTTCACAACGAGCTCGTTTTCTGCCGGCTCGAGCGAGCATGTGGAGTAAATCAATTGTCCCTGCGGCGCAAGATTCGCGAGCGCATTCTTCAGCAGCTGCACCTGGCGCGCGTGCAAGTCGTTCAGATCGTCGGCCCGAAGCTGCCAGCGAATTTCCGGATGCCGCGCGAGCGTCCCGGTTCCAGAACATGGCGCATCGACCAGAATGCGGTCGAACCGGCGTTCGAACGGCAACGGCTTCGTGCCATCGAGTATGACGGTCTCAACGTTTCGAACGCCAGCGGTTTCAAATCGCTCCTTCATCGCGCGAACGCGATGCTCATGCAAGTCCGCGGCGACCACGCGTCCCTGCGACCCAACCGCGCGTGACAAAAGAATCGTTTTACCACCCGGCGCGGCGCAAAGATCGAGAACCGTATTTCGGTCCTCGACGCCCAATAAATGCGCCACGGTTTGGGACGCTTCGTCTTGAATGGCAATCCAGCCTCGCCGCACGGAATCGCTCGCAGCGGGATTTCCCCCATGAAGTGTCCAGGCGTCGCGCAGTAGAAGTCCAGGTTC
>JAOAPW010000227.1 GCA_025463105.1 Candidatus Acidiferrum typicum
TGGACCGTGTGGAAGGTGACCAGGAGCTTCTTGCCGAAATCATCCAGGTATTCCTGGCGGATGCGCCGCAATTACTGGTCGCGATGCAGAACGCGCTCCAGCAGGGTGACATGATCTTGCTGGAGCGCACCGCGCATTCCATGAAAGGCGCGGCGGGCAACATGTCGGCATTGGCTGCCGTGAACGCCGCTTCTGAACTGGAGCAGAGCGCGAAAAAAAAGGATGCGGAATCATCAAAATCCAATCTTGCGGCACTGCAAGGCGCAGTGGAACGACTCCTTCCCGTTCTTGCGGATCTGTGCCAGGAGGTTTCGAAATGAAGATCCTGATCGCAGATGACGAACAAGTTTCTCGCCTGATGCTTCAACGGCTCCTGACGAAATGGGGCTATGAGGTCGTCTCGGCAGAGGATGGCATAAGCGCCTGGGAGCAACTCAACCGACCGGAGGCGCCTCGCATCGCATTGCTGGATTGGATGATGCCCCGACGGAATGGGGTCGATGTTTGCAGGGAAATGCGGGCCAAACGGCCCGAACCTTATACCTATATCCTATTGCTCACGGCGAAAGACGCCAAGGAGAGTGTTGTTGAGGGTTTGGAATCGGGAGCGGATGATTACCTGACCAAGCCGTATCACCCGCAGGAATTGAAGGCCAGACTTCGCGTTGGAATCCGATTGCTCGAACTTGAAGATAACCTCGTGCAGGCTCGCGAAGCGATGCGCTTCAAGGCCACGCATGATGCGTTAACGGGAATCTGGAACCGCGGCACCATTCTGGAAACCCTCGATCGCGAAATTACCCGCTCACAGCGAGAAAGTGTGTCGTTGGGCATATTAATGGGGGACCTGGACCACTTCAAGTCCGTGAATGACACTTACGGACATTTGACGGGAGACGATGTCCTACGAGAAGCCACGGCAAGAATCCAGGCCTGCGTCCGACCTTATGACGCGGTAGGCCGTTTCGGTGGAGAAGAGTTCCTGATTCTTCTACCGGGTTGCGATGCCAAGGCCACAGCGGCCAAAGCAGAGCAACTGCGCGCCACAGTCGGACAACCGCCGATCGAAACGCTCACTGGACCGCTACGGGTCACGATGAGCATCGGAGCAGTGGCCACGGAAAATTGGCCGGACGAAAGCGCCAAACAAGTTCTGCTGATGGTTGATGCGGCGCTTTATCGCGCCAAAGAAGAAGGCCGGAACCGCGTGGCGGTGGCAGGCTCGGCTGAACATGAGGACGCGCATCACCCGTCACTCGAATTTTCTTCACAAGGGCAGCAGAAAAAATAAAAGTTGCCATCCGAAAATAAAGCCTGGGCCTTCAGTTGGCGGAACTGGCGGCCGCGCGACGTGTGTTCGTTCGCGTCTGACGAAATGCCTCGATCGATCCTGGAGCGGTTCGCTCACGCCACGCTTCAAAGCGGTTTGCGAAATTTTCCAGCTGCAATAAATAAGTCGGGTTCTTCATGGCCTCACGCTGAACGGGCACGATCGCTTTCACCTTTTCCCAGACACTCCAGCCTTCCGCCGAATTTTCAAAAAACATCTCGTCATCCATCAACCCGCGGTTCGCCATTCCGGCCGCCATGTCCCAGTACGATAGGACCATGCGGATACTGGCACTTTCCTCGCTGCCCATCGGGTATTTCGACATCAATTCCTGCGGTGAATTGGCATCAAACTGGCTGTAAAACCACGCACGCGCCTGGCGCATCCGCGGCTCGCGCCGCAATTCGTACAAACGCAAGAGAAGGTTGGCCTGTTCGTGTGTAACCTGTCCCATAAGGTTTCTCCTTCCGAGCTAACTTCCGGTCTTCGCAGACCTGGCTTGTTCCAGCAAATCCTGGAGCGCTGGGCTCCCGATGACTTCCACCCGTTGCACTCCGCTCCAGCGGATCTGTTCCTGATCGAAGCGGTTTTGAATCCGGCGGCGCAACTCCCTCGCGGCATCGTCCTGGCGGCCGGGAATCGTGCGGAGTTGCATCCGCAGAATCACGCCACTCGCCCCGAACGATTCGATTCCGAGCACGCGCGGCCCATCAACCAGAACAGGCGACCATGCGGGATCGGTCCGAAGTTCTCCGGACACTTGTTCCAGCGCCGCCACCGCCGCGTCAGACGAGCTGCCCGGTGGCAAGCCGATGTCCACAAAGATCTGGCCCCAATCCCGGCTGAGATTCGCGACCTGGGTGATTTCGCCATTGGGGATGCTCACCAGGGCGCCCTGAATATCGCGGATCACCGTGCGGCGAAGAGTCAGGTGTTCAACGCGGCCAACCACGGTCCCGATGCGCACTGTTTCGCCCACTACGAATTGATCTTCCACGATCGCAAAAAAGCCGTTGATCAGATCGCGAACCAGGTGCTGCGCGCCGAAACCAAACGCCAGGCTGGCGAGCCCCGCGACGGCCGCAATCGGTGTGATATTGAATCCGAACTCGGGCAGCGCCGTCAGGATTGAGCCGACGATGATCACGGCCGTTCCGGCGCTATACAGCAGACCCGCGAGCGTTTTAGTGTGCTGCTCGCGCATCCTCGCAATCCGGCCAATACCTTCGCCGGCCGTGGGGACCAGACGGCGCGTCACCGTGCGCAAGATCCGTATCAGGATCAAGGCAATCAACACGATGCTCGCGAGGCGCAGGCTGTGGACCAGCCAAAAATCAGTCGTCTTGAACAAGTTTGAAGGCATAGGTTCAGGTGGGATTATAGCATCGGCGACCGCCGTACAAATTGGTGGATAATGCGTGGCTTAATGCCCGCAAACGCCGAATTCGGGTATACACTCAGGACCACGGATGACTCGTCACGGTCTTCTTGACCACAAACTTGTTTTGCCTGGAGCAATCATGAGGACGTATCGCGGAACTTTGCTGGCGGGCCTGATATTTGCGTCGGTTTCGGCGTTGTCGATCAGTTCTTTTGCTCGGCCGCAGACGCCAAATAGCGCGGACGTACCTGTGGCGAAAGGCGAAGCAGGTCCCTGCAGCGCGGACTTCGTGGTAAGCGATCCATCCGGAAAAGGGGTTTACGACGCGAAGATCGGAATTCAAATCAAGTACGGATTTATGGGCCTCCATAAGCTGGACCTGACAGTCGGCACAAATTTTGAGGGGAAAGCGCGCGTGGAAGGCCTGCCGGAACAGATCAAAGGAGCAGCGGAGTTCAAGATTTCCCGCGGAGACCAGAGCAAGACCGTCAGCTACGATCCCACGTCCAACTGCCATCCAAAGCACGAAGTCACTCTGGGAGAAAAGTAAAGCAGCCACATTACTAAACGCTCAGGCGTAGTTCGAGACTGATACAACACGCAGCCGAGCGCCGCGATACGCAACAGCGGGAAGTCGGAAGCCCCAGAGTACTTCCGACCCGCCCGCGTCCTCTCAGTCAGCAGCACTCGGCTGCATTTTCCCAATGATTGCGTTGATGTCCAGACCGAGCCCCTGCGCGACGCCGCTTCCGTATGCCGGGTCGGCTTTATAGAAGTGCTGGATCTGCAATTCCTGGATGCGCTTGGGAGCTTGACCGAGGCTGCCAGCGATGTTGCTGACGAGTCGCTGCTTCGCATCGGCGGGCATCAACCGGAACAAATTGCCTGGTTGAGTGTAGTAGTCGCTGTCGCTGCGATGATCGTGCCTCGCCACTGTTCCGCTTACCATCTTCGGCCGCTCGACATATTTGGGATCTTGTGTCGGACCTCCAAAGCTGTTCGGTTCATAGTTCACTTCCGCCCCGCCGTTTCCATCGAACCGCATCGCGCCGTCTTTGTTATACGTGTGGAAAGGGCACTGAGGCTTGTTCACAGGCAGAGAATCGTAGTTTACGCCCAGACGATACCGATGCGCGTCCGGATACGAAATCAGACGCGCTTGAAGCATCTTGTCCGGGGAGAATCCCATGCCGGGCACAATGTTCCGCGGCTCGAACGCAGCCTGCTCCACCTCCGCGAAATAATTTTCCGGGTTGCGATTCAATTCCAGCTCGCCGGCTTCGTGGAGAGGATAGTCCTTGTGCGGCCAAACCTTGGTCAGGTCAAACGGATTAATGCGGTAGGTCTCCGCTTCCTTCTCCGGCATGATTTGCACCGATACCCGCCACTTCGGAAAGTTGCCTTCCTTGATGGCATTGAACAAATCGCGCTGGGCATAGTCCGGGTCCTTCCCGCGCATCTCGTTCGCTGATTCCGCATTGAAATTCTTGATTCCTTGCTTGTTCTTAAAATGCCATTTCACGTAAAAAAGTTCGTTCTGTGCGTTAATCAGGCTGAACGTGTGGCTGCTGAAGCCGTCCATATGACGGTAACCATCCGGCGTGCCGCGATCGGAGAAGAGAATTGTCACCTGATGCAGCGATTCCGGTGAAAGCGACCAGAAGTCCCACATCATGGTAGGCGACTTCAGATTCGTTTCCGGATCGCGCTTTTGCGTGTGAATAAAATCTCCGAATTTCAACGGGTCGCGTATAAAGAACACCGGCGTGTTGTTGCCGGTCATGTCCCAATTGCCCTCTTCTGTGTAAAACTTCAGCGCGAATCCGCGCGGGTCGCGTTCGGTGTCGGCCGATCCCTTTTCCCCGCCCACGGTTGAGAACCGGATGAACGTCGGCGTCTTTTTCCCCACGGCGCTGAACAGCTTCGCTGTTGTGTACTTCGTGATTTCGTTGCTTGTGCAGACAAAATGTCCGTGGGCGCCTGATCCCTTGGCATGCACCACGCGTTCCGGAATGCGCTCGCGATTAAAATGCGCCATTTTTTCGAAAAGCAGGAAATCTTCAAATACCACGGGTCCGCGCGGGCCTACTGTAAGCGAGTTCTGGTTGTCACCGACTGGTCGCCCTGCGTCCGTTGTCATTTTTCTTTTGTCTTCGCTCATAAAATCTCCTCAGCCTCCTCAGCTAAAATCTGAACCCTTCTAACCATGATTTAATGCTCTGACCTTAGTCCTACATCGTCTTTACTTCCAATATATAGTTCAGATAAAATCAATAGGCATAGCCTATAGCTAATTTTGAGACCCGGTATGGAAATCCATCAACTTCGCTACTTTTGCGCCGTCGCTGAAACCAATTCCTTCAGTCGTGCCGCTGTCCAAACCCACGTTTCACAGCCTTCCTTGTCCCAACAAATTCTCAAGTTGGAAGGCGAACTCGGCGCCCGCCTTTTTGATCGTCTGGGCCGCTCGGTTCGACTGACCGAGATCGGCAGGACGTTTCTGCCGCGTGCGCGGGCCGTTCTCCGCGAGCTCGAAGCAGCCAAGGGTGATGTCGATGAGCGCAAAGACTCCGTTGGAGGCTCAATCTCTATCGGGGTCATTCCCACTATCGCCCCGTACCTTCTTCCGCGTCATCTTACTTCGTTTACTCGTCAATTTCCGCAGGCCCGGCTTGCGGTGGTCGAAGAAATCACGCCCATCCTCATGGAGCGCCTCCGCGCCAGTTCGGTCGATATAGCTATTCTGGCTTTACCCATCCGCGGGAACGAGTTTGAAATCTTTCCTCTCCTCACCGAGAATCTTTTCGCCGCTCTCCCCAAACAGCACAAACTCGCTCGCCATGATTCGCTATCGCTCAAGGATCTTCGTGCCGAACCTTTCCTTCTTCTCCGCGATGGACACTGTTTCCGGGACACGGCCATTGCTGCATGCGATCGCGCCCGCCTCAACCCCCAAATTATTTTCGAGAGCGGCCAGTTCAGCAGCATCCTCGGTATGGTGGGCTCTGGTATGGGCGTCTCTATCGTCCCCGAGATGGCCATAGACAAGCGCCAGGCCTGCCGTTACGTCCGGATTGCTGACCGCGAGGCCACTCGAACCATTGGCGCCGTCGTCCTCCGCGGACGTTCTCTCACCCGTGTCCACCTGGCCTTTCTTTCGCGTCTGCGTAACGCGGTTGCCTGAATATTTCTGCCGCCAAATCACCTTTTTTCGCCCGATAGTTTGTTGATTATTTTTGGCCGGTATTATGGTGCGGCTGGGGAGATTCGAACTCTCGACCTCGTGCTTCGGAGGCACGCGCTCTATCCATCTGAGCTACAGCCGCACGGTTTCTTTTATACCATGGTTTCAATCGGGGCATCGTGCTTGCCGCTTCGCGCTACCCTTCCCAAGGCCATTCGATGGACCTGTCCCGGACCTGTACCAAATTTGAACTTCGACCAAATTGCTGGATCCCATCCGGAAGGCTAGACTCCCCGACGTTGGGCGTATCCCCGCAGGGAACACACCGAATCGAAACGTCCTTCGCCCCAGCCCGAAGCAAGTCAAAAACGAAAAAATCAAACCGCGCCAACCGCGGCCAATTTTAGCGTCCAGGGGGGCGATCATGAAAAGCGCTGTACCGAAGTTTGCAGTTATCTTTGCAGCTCTGGCAATCAGCATTGCAATAGGCGCTCAGCAAGTTCCAGAAGCGCCGGCGGGATTCGACGGCGTGACGAACGGCTCGGCGCCGCAAAATGTGATGGACGACGCTTCGAAAGTGTTCCAGGAGGTAGAAGCAGCATCACCGAATGGTCTCGGGCCCGTCTTCAACGACGTGTCGTGCGCGAATTGCCATCAGACCCAGGCTATGGGCGGAGCGGCCCAGGTCCTCGAATTTCGGGCCGGCCACAACGACTCCAGCAGGCCAGCGACGGCTGTCAACATAAAACATAGAGGAGACACCAACGGCAGTGCGGGAACGTTTGTCGCCGCAACCGCTATCACCGCGAACGGCACAGCGATTCCAAACCGTTCCCTGATCAACCAACGCGCGATTTGTCCTGATGCACAGGAACACGTCACCGACGTCGACAACATTCGCGCTACGCGTCTTTCCTTGGCTCTGTTCGGCGATGCATTTGTTGAAGCTGTGCCGGACGCAACGCTTTTGGCGATCGCCAAGAGCAATCACGGCGAGGCGATCATGGTGGATGTACTCGAATCACCGGGGACGCAGGCCGTGGGACGCTTTGGGTGGAAAACGCAGCACGCGAGCCTGCTCTCGTTCGCGGGCGATGCCTATGTAAACGAGATGGGTGTTACCAATCCTTTGTTCCCGGACGAAGCGACTCAGGTCTGTCAGCCGGCACAAGGCGTCACGCAGCCCAACAGCAGCATCGATGACATTAACAATTTTACTACCTTTATGAGGGCGCTCAAGGTTCCGCCTCGAGGCCCCATCACCGCGGAGGTAATTCAGGGACAAGCAATCTTCGAAAAGATCGGGTGTGCGACCTGTCACGTCGAGACCATGGCGACCGCGCCGGCGGGCACTGCCATTCACGGTGGCGCCTACGTCCTCCCGGATGCGATCGGAGGCAAGCAATTCCATCCCTTCGGCGACTTTCTGCTGCATGACGTCGGTACAGGCGATGGAATCGTGCAAAACGGCCCGCCCGATACGCAATACAAAGTTCGCACAATGCCGCTGTGGGGACTTCGGACGCGAACGCAGTTCATGCACGATGCGTCCATGGGGACCTACTCTGAAGCGGTTATGAAGCATGGGAATGAGGCTGGGAACGCCGTGTCACAGTTCAGGGGGCTCAGTCCGGCTCAGAGACAATTACTCTATCAGTTCCTCGGTTCGCTATGAAAAAACAGGGAGGATGGCGAACCATCCTCCCCTCTTTCCTTGCGTGATTGTGCGTTTAGAACACGAACTGAACTTTTACGCGTAGGCTAAACGGAGCAACGAAGCCCCCGGTCAGACCGTCGATCAGGTTATCAGGTATTCCATTCCCCGGTTTCTTGAAGTCAGCATTAAGGGTCTGGTAGCTCAGATCCACAAACTGGTTGATTGATAAGGGCCGCTTTGTGTTTGCGATGTTCTGGAAATCCACGGCGAGATGTAAGAACTTGCCTTCTCGAATCAGCCACGGATATTCGACGTGCGCGTCCACCGTGCCCGTCATTGGCAGCCGGCCCAAGTCACCGCGGCCAAAGATGGGAACTTCGCCGTAATTCCCGTAGTTCGACTGAGCGGCGAGGGTCGTGAGGGGAACGCCACTCTGAATCTTGACGCCGGGGGCGAGGATGAGCCCCTTTAGAGGCCCTCGGTCCAGGATATACGTCGGGTAGATGTTGATGATATGGAGCCGGTCAGCGTTGAGGGGGCCAACAGCTAATTGTTTCCCCAGCGTATTCAGCAGGCCCGGTGTAAAGTCGAAAAGCGAACTGATACCGGGGTCCGCCTGGCCATTGTCGTTTCGGAAGGCTCCTTCAAAATTGCCGCGGAGCCGCGCGATACGCCAATTCGAAATCAGGGACCAATTGTGGCTAAAGGATTTGTTGATCTCAATCTCAATGGCCTGATATTCGCGCTTGGGATCAGCATTGCCGTCCGGCTGGCCGTCGGCGCCGGTTTCACCGCCGAACTTTGGGAGAATATTACCAGACGAGTCTCTAAGTATATTGCCAGACGAGTCTGTCCAAGGATTCATGTCGACCGAGGGCCAGCAGGCGCTCCCGAGGACGGTACCGAACGTATCTTGCTCGTTGAGATCGAATGGCGCAACGTTGCCATTGCTATCATAGCAGCCGGCGGGGAAGCCAGAGTTTCCCGGCCCTGGCGTGAACGTGGCTCCCTGCGAGAAAGCGATTTCCTTGGAGTTAACGACGTAGTCGGCCTTGGAACTAACGTTGCCGATAGCGTAGAACTGGCCAAATCCGGCGTTGGACTGTTCGATGGAAACGCCGCTAAAGTCTTCGATAATGCGCTTGATCCGGCGATCAATATACCGGGCGCTGATCGTGACTCCGCCGCGGAACTCGTGTTCCGCGCCGATAAGGAACTCGTCGGTGTATTCCATCCTGGTACCGGGCTGGATAGGTGATATTCCCCCGTTGCCGCCGACAGAACTCGCTGTCACCGATTTGGCGATTCCTCCATTGGCCCTATTGAGCAGGTGGGCAGCGTCCGGCTGGATAGTCACACTCCCATACTTGTCCAGTACAAGATTGCCACTTGAGTCGGTGACAGGCGCAAAATAGGCGTTGCGGTAATCGCTTTCAACTGTAAGCTCCCGGATGGCAGCATCGAGGGGCATTACCCAAGCGTACCGGCCGAAATTGGCATAAATCTTTGACTTCCGGTCACCCTTGGGGTCCACACTAATGCCGATCCGCGGGCCCCACTGATCGTTGAGCACCGAACTAACCTTACCTGCGGCCGCGGTGATACGCTGCTGCTCCCAGCGCACCCCCATGCCCAGCGTCACGTGGTTGCCCATCTGCCAGGAATCGTTGACATAAGCAGCGTGATATTTAGCGGCATTGTGACTGATGGGGCTACTAAAAATGCCGCGGTAGACGTACGCCGCGACAGGCTCTGGCACGGACGTGGTAGTGGTAGAGAAAGGCGTAGGAACATTCATTATGGGGCACAAGGTGCATGACGTCGGCGCGACAACCAAACGGTAGTACGCGTCGGTCGACTGGCCTGTCACCAGCGCCAATTCGGTGGGGCCCAAATAACTTGCACCATCATGGTTTGTCAGGGGAATCGGGGTCCGCGGCCCACTGTAGTCACGGTCGTTGTTATATTTCGGGAATTGCCAATAGTAACCAACACTGAAGGTGTGATGACCCGCGAAGGTGGCCTGTTTTGAAGTATCAAAGGCGAGAGATTTCGTAGTGGAGTCATAGGAATTAAGAAAACCAAGGCCTTCCGCCCGCAAAGAGCCGCGTCCCCCGGCAACCTGCGTCCCCGTTAAATCCCGAATTTCAGAAAGGTTGGTTCCGG
>JAOAPW010000387.1 GCA_025463105.1 Candidatus Acidiferrum typicum
CTCTGCTTCAGAACGGCTTTCATGAAGATGACGTCACGCATTACAACAAGGACGAGGTCCTTGCCGAGTTTGAAAAAAGCGAGACCCACGCCATCGATCCAATCCAGATGGGACAGGATGTTGCCAAGGTCGAAGAATATCTCGAACTGGCCAACCTGGGCTCCGGTTTTCTGGTCGTTCATGCTCCTAAGGATGAAGAGGCAAAACGCGCCGTGCGGCTTGTGAAACCCTTCGGACTAAAGTTCGCCGAAAAGTATAACCGGCTGACTCTGGAAGAGCTCGCTTAGGTCATTTTCAGTTCAGCGGATTTGCGGTCATTCATAAAGATTTGTCTTCTTTCTGATGGTGGAAAAACAAAAACGTCCCGGGAAATCCGGGACGTTTTTGTTTTTTACGATTTGCGCCGTTTAGAACTTGTTCCAGAGGAACTGGTTGTAGACCTCGTGGTGGTACTGAATTTCCGGCGCCTTTACAAACGTGCCGAGCAAGCGCGGGCAACGATCGGCAGAGGCTTGTTTCAGGTCAGCGTAGCGTCCCTTTACGTCCTCGCCGAGGATCTCCTTCGTCCATGCTCCGGCCCGGAAGTTTTCGAGCGCTGTGTAGATATTGTCGGGCAAGTAGCGTTCCGCCTGCCGCAGGTTCTTGATTTTGGCGATTTGGCCGTCGATTCCTGTTTTGAAGATCGAGTACAAAACCAGATATGGATTGGCGTCCGGCGCGACCGAGCGAACCTCCACGCGCATGCTTTTTTCGTTACCAATTGGCACGCGCACCATCGAACCACGATCGACTGGCGAGGCCTTGATCTGATTGGGGGCCTCAAAGTGAGGATCGAGGCGGCGGTAGGAATTGACGCTGGGATTCAGCAGAATGCAAAGATCGTTGGCTTCGGTGAGGATGCGATCGATGAAGGACCATCCAAACTTGCTGAGTTTTTCTTCTCCCTTGGGATCCCACATCAGGTTCTTGCCGTCTTTGACCACCGACACGTTCGTGTGCATGCCGCTGCCATTGACGCCGACAACCGGCTTCGGCAAAAACGACGCAGTGAAACCCATCCTCGTCGCTACTTCGCGGCAGATCAGTTTGTACAGCTGAATCTGATCGGCGGCGGCGACAGCTTCGCCGTAGGAATAATTGATTTCAAATTGCGAAGGCGCCACTTCAGGATGATCCTTCTCATTCTGAAATCCCATGGCGCGCTGCACTTCCGCGCAAGTATCAATGAACGAGCGCAGCGGATCGCCGGGAAGCGAATGGTAGTATCCGCCCGTGTTGACATACTCGAATTTGCCGGTCTCGGTATAATGTTTCTCGGCGTCCACGCCGGCGAACAGGAATCCTTCGATCTCATTCGCGGCATTCAGCGTGTAGCCTTCCCTCTTGTGCAATTCATTGCCGTAGGCCTTCAGAATACCTCGAATATCGGCGCCGAACGGGCTGCCATCCTTGTCAATGACTTCGCCAAAAACCATCACCTTGCCGGTGCCGAAATAATCGGCAGGTGTCCAGTAGAATGCGCTCCAGTCAACTCCCAGCCGTAGGTCGCTTTCTCTCTGCGCGGTAAATCCGCGGATCGACGAGCCATCAAACGTCAGATTGTCCCAACTCTTGATCAAAAACTTCTTGTCGTAGTCGAGCATGTGCAGCCGGCCTTCGAGGTCGCTGAACAATACGGTAACTGCCTTGATACGCTTCTCGTCCGTCAGATACTTGATGCGTTCTTCCTGGATTTTGTGGGGCGCCACACGATTCTTGCGCTGCTCTTTCGCCTGCAGGTTCAAATCTTCCAATTCTTCATACGAGTGCGACAAAAAATTACGCAGTTCTAGTGACATGGATCTCCTTAGTGGAATCTAAAATTAAATTCAAAAGGTTGCCTGAAGCGGACCGCGTGCGGGTCAGCGAACAGGCAGAGTACCGTGTAGCTTGCCAACCGTCAAATCGAAGATATCTTTCTGTAGGTTCCCGATTTGTGATGGAGATGCGCGGTAGAGGACTTGCTCCATCGCGTGAAACTAGCCGCAGGCGACAGAATGGTATAGTATCAGCGATAGAAAGGTGCAATTTATGGCGCTCACCATCAAGAATGAAGAAACTGAAAGACTTACGCGTGAGTTATCCAAAGTGACGGGCGAAACGTTGACTGCGGCGATTACCGTAGCACTGAGAGAACGCCTCGATCGGGTGCGAAATGAACGGCGCGGACACCTCACTGACCGCTTACTGAAAATAGGCAAGGATTGCGCAGCTCATCTCCGAGAACCGTACCGATCGGCTGATCCTGACCTGTGATAGCCTGAAGGCTTGCAGCCAGCTCGCGGCCGCGCCTGAACCGCCAACTTTCGAGGGAGGCAAGGGGAATGATGGGATGCGGATGTGGATTCACTCGTCGTCATATTCTGCGCGCCGGGTCGCTCACAGCGGCCGGGGTTCTTCTCGGCGCCAGATTGGACGCCCAATCAAAAAAAGGAACGCGCATCGACATCCACGCGCACCTTTGGACGCCCGAATACCTGGACCTGACGCAGAGTTACGGGAACACAGACACCGGCACCCAGCGCAATAAAGGCGCGGGAATCGGCAAAGAAGAAATTGAGAAGCGTTTCGCCCTGATGGAAGCCAATGGGGTGGACATGCAAATCCTGTCCATCTGCCCGCAGGCGCCTCACTTCGACAATAAAGAGCACGCGGTGAATGCAGCGCGAAAGGCCAATGACTTGTACGCGGAAGTTGTGAACCGCTGGCCCACGAAATTCAAAGCCTTCGCGGCGGTTCCGCTACCGCATGTGGACGAAGCGCTTAAAGAGTTGGACCGAGCGCTCGGACAATTAAAAATGGTGGGGGCTACGATTGAAACTTTCATCGGAAACCGGTCCGTCGCGGATCCTGCTTTCACGCCCTTTTACGAAGAGCTCAATCGTCGCGGCACGGTTCTGTACATACATCCGTCCGGCAACGGCGTGGACTCGCCCTATATTTCCCCTTTCAACCTGAGGTGGGCGATTGGCGCACCAATCGAAGATACGGTTTCCGTCATGCATTTAATCGAGGCGGGCGTCCCGCAACGCTACCCGAAAATGAAAATTGTGAATTCGCATTTGGGCGGGATGATTCCCATGGTGCTGCAGCGCCTCGACAACATTTCCAAGTGGGAGCATCCGCTACCCGAAATGCCGAGCATCACGGCGAAACGCATGTGGTATTGCAGTGTCGGGCACGGTCACCCGCCGGCGTTAAGAGCCGCCGTAGATTCATTAGGCGCGGACCGTATCGTTCTTGGGTCGGACTATCCTTACGAGGGCGGTGAACTCTACGACCGCGCGATCCAATACATTCACGACGCCGGCCTGAAGCCGGCGGATGTCGAAAAAATTCTGGATCACAACGCTGCAGCCGTATTGGGAATGGCTTGACAACCTCAGTAGAAGCAGAAAAGCTCAGATCCAAACCTCCGCTGACGCGCAACCAGGTCCGCAGTTTCTGGGCTGCGTGGGGCGGCTGGAGCATGGATGGGATGGATTCGTTCATCTATTCCCTCGTGCTGGTTCCAGCCTTGACCGAACTCCTGCCCCGCTCAGGAATTCCCGCGACCACCGCCAACATTGGCGTCTACGGCGGATTATTCTTCGCGCTTTTTATGATCGGCTACGGAATGGCCCTGATCTGGGGGCCCATTGCCGACCGATTCGGGCGCGTTCGCACGATGATGTTCAGCATCTTCTGTTTTTCACTCTTCACGATGCTCGCCGCGTTTGCCACGGGAGTTTGGAGCCTGGCGGTTTTTCGGTTCATGGCCGGAGTGGGAATTGGCGGAGAGTGGGCTGTCGGGGCCGCCCTCGTTTCCGAAGACTGGCCCGAAGAACGCCGGACAATGGGCGCGGCGCTGATGCATACGGGCTACTACTTCGGCTTCTTCTTTGCTGCAATCGCTAATTTTTTCATTGGCAGCCACTATGGTTGGAGATATATGTTTGCGCTAGGCGGCGCTCCTGCGCTGCTGATTGGCTTGATTCGCAATAACGTCCAGGAGCCGGCGCGCTGGGAAAATAAATTGCAGGAACTTGGCGAAAAATGGACGATGCATCGCGCCTTCTTGAAACTTTTCTCGCCACAGTACCGCCGCCGCACGATTGTGAATTCAATTTACTTGATCGTTTCACTTTGCGGCTTGTGGGCGGGGTCTGTATATGCGCCGACAGCGATCACGTTTATCGCGCAGAACACAGGCCGAACGGCGGCCGAAGGGGCGCGGCTGGCGTCCTATTCGACAGCGTTGCTCGGGATCACGACGGTTCTCGGCGCATTGATTGTCCCGTGGCTTGCAGATTGGCTTGGCCGCCGCGCAACGCTCGGAATTTTCTATACGATCATGCTATTCGCGATTTGGCTGGCGTTCGGCCACGTTTTTTACATGCAGCATAATGCGATCGCGTGGTTCATGGTGTGCTCGGTGCTACTCGGTTTAGGCGGAGCAAATTTCATTGTGTATTCCTTCTGGCTGCCCGAACAATACAGTACCGAATGCCGCGCCAGCGCCTTCGCCTTCATCACCAACTTCGGACGCTTCACTTCCGCCGGTTTCACATTTCTCGTGGGCATGGGAATCCGCCATTTCCAAACGATCGGAATTCCCGTAGCGATGTCCGCGTTAATTTTTCTAGTAGGATTAGCGCTGGTACCGTTCGGCGAGGAAACCAAGGGCAAACATTTGCCGGCCTGACTTGGATGCTTCACAGGACGGGTGGCTCGGACGCCAAGTGAAGGGAAGAAGTGGGTGCCCCACGCGTCGGGTTTACGGGTGGGGATTTTTGATGTCATGGTTCCCAGTTTTATTCGCTCACCGGATCGGTTGTGACGGTAAGATACAAACCCCCACGCGTAGACCCAACGCGTGGGGCACCCGCTAAAAAAGAATTAACCTGTAAACCGCTCGGCAAGTTCCCGAATATCCGCATTCTCAATGATTCGCCGGCGCAGATTCTCTCTGGTTGCCTCCAGCATCGCCCGCCCTATGTCTTCGCCCGCCACGTAGAGCGACCGGAACGGCTTCATCAGTCGCAGTGCCGGCGCCAATAGCGCAAATGCTTTCGGAAAACTCGCGGACGGCTTCGCATCAATAAACGCAGGCCTCCAACAATTCGCTTCTACCAGTTCCATCAATTCGTTTTCGGTTTGTCCTTTTACCTTCGACCAGAATGTGCGGCTCTGCGCGTTGGTCCCTGCCCCGCTAATATAGTGAAAAGCCGCACCGGAACTTTCGTTCTTCAACATTTTCGCGGCCGCAACCGGATAGTCATGTGAAATCTTCACGTACTCCTCTTTACTCACCTGCGTCACGGATGTCCCCAGACAGAACAGGCAGGCATCGACCGCCCGGAACGCCTCCGTAACCGCCGTATAATCGAGATAATCCGTGTGCACGAATTCCCGCAGCTTCGATTCCGTTCGGCTCAGCGGTCTTCGCACGATCACCCGCAACTCTGCAACCAGCGGCGTCTTCAGGCAGGCCTCCAACACCGCGCCTCCCGCCATTCCGCTCGCACCAAACAATAATATTTTCATGGCCAGGAAGATTTGAATTATCTAGCAGGTTTCGTTGCATCCACCGCAGTCTTTGCAGACGCGGAAGGTTTGAACGTCAACTCGACGAAGCGGACTTCCTTATCGCTTCCATTTTTTAGTGTCCGAGCCGGGGCGCCTTTGTCGAACCACAGGAATTCTCCCGCGCGCAGCGTTTCGTCCGGGCCGCTGCCTGAAGCCGGCGACATGGACGCCGAATCGAGAGCCACGAGCAATTCCGACTGGGCAGGATTGGCAATTTTGACGTTCTGGTGTGCGGGGACACACACCGTCTGTACGCGCGTCTCGTTTGATGAAAATTGCGGCACATCGGTGCGCTTGGAAGCTGAGGCGGCCGGCGCACCCTCAGGACAGTTCATCGGCTTTCCCGGAAGAACCGTGGCGCAGAGATTACGTTCGCCCGTTTGCATCTGCAGAAGTTCAATGGCGACGGTGTGGTAGGTCGATTTGCCGTCATTGCGTGTCGAGTGAATGTAGCCGTTGACTTGCATGCGCACCTGCCCGTCCGCATTTTTTGTGTGCATCTCCGGTTTGCCAGGAATTCCGATGGTAACCGTCTGGTCGCCGACGGCGATGGCTACGGCGTCATGAATGTGCCGGTGCAACAGAAGAGAATCGCCAGGGGCGGCTTCCGCGTTGTAAACATTCACAAACTCATTATGCAGCGCCAGATGATGATGGGGTTCCTCAGCCATGGTGATGATCGGGGGCGCTTGCGCGGCAAGCGGCAACGGCAAAATCGACAAGGCAGCGAAAAATAAATATTTCGATTTCATTCGACCTCTCTTCTGAAGTAATTCCTGCGAAGTTGGAGAAATCAATCTATGCCGGAACAGGTGGCTCGTCAATCCACACTGTATCCACAGTGTTCGTGAATTTTTCCTCAGGTATTTCGTGTAACACGTTCGTTAGTTTCGCCGTCACGCATTTTTTATGCTATGGTTTGCGAAGGGAGAAGGTCGAAATGATCGCCGCAGGCAGTTACTTTCCTTCTTGTGCCCGAATTGGAACTTCACCACAAGGGGTAGACATTTTAAACACTGAGCACCAACATTTTGTGCTTTCTCGTCCGTTTTTGCTTGACAGATTTTTCGCCGTTGTTTACATTGCGGCCCTCAGATCCAGGGGGAACGTGATTTGGCGAGCGGACGGCGCATCTACCCCGGCAACACCGCGACCCCTTCTCACGAATCCTGTCGAGCACAATCGTTACATCGAGGGGGTACCCTTCCACTCCCCATTGCCGGCGCCCCCAGCGCAGCCGGTTCAGAGTAGCGCAAAACCTTAGGGGCTCGAACAGACCTGAGGGATGCGCGAGAGGGGAGTTATTTTCTATTGATGTTTCGTAATCCCAGGCCCATGCAATCGAATTCAGTGATTGCCCGCTGAGAGTCGGGCAATTGCGAACTCCCGGACCAAATCGGGAGTAAAATATAAAGGTTCCCTCTGCGCGGGGGAGCCCACCTGCGCGGAGGCGAGAAATGGCTCATACGAAGATGGCTATCAACGAAGGTACGCTCCAGTCGAAACCAGCAACTGCCGCCGAAGCAGAGGCCCGCAAAGGCCTCGAGTTCCAGCGAAAATTTACGGATGGTAAAATTTCCCCTTTCGATACGGTCGAATGGGAACGCCGCGTTGCTCTGATCGGCAACGAGAAGGGCAAGACAATTTTCCGCCAGGAAAATGTGGAAGTGCCGAAGGGCTGGTCGCAGACCGCGACAAACATCGTCGCGTCAAAATATTTTCATGGCAAGCTCAACACACCTGAACGCGAAGGTTCCGTGCGCCAGCTCATCGGCCGCGTGGTGAACACCATCGTCAATTGGGGTGAGCAGGGCGGATATTTCGCCAATGCACCATCGCGTGATGCTTTCCGCGACGATCTGACCCACCTCCTGGTCGAACAGAAGATGGCCTTTAATTCGCCGGTGTGGTTTAACGTGGGAGTGCAGCCGAAGCCGCAATGCTCGGCCTGCTTCATCAATTCGGTCCAGGACGATATGGAATCGATTATGAACCTGGCCAAGACCGAGGGAATGTTGTTCAAGTGGGGCTCGGGCACAGGCACGAATTTTTCCACACTGCGCGGCAGCCGCGAAACGCTTTCCGGCGGCGGCATCGCCTCTGGCCCGGTAAGCTTCATGAAGGGTTTCGACGCTTTTGCCGGAGTAATCAAATCCGGCGGCAAGACGCGCCGCGCCGCGAAGATGGTCATCCTGAACGTCGACCATCCGGACATCGTTGAGTTCGTTGACAGCAAACTGAAGGAAGAGCGCAAGGCCCAGGTTCTGATCGAGCAGGGCTACGATCCGGCGATCGACGGCGAAGCCTACTCTTCGATTTTCTTCCAGAACGCGAATCACTCGGTACGCGTCACAGATGAATTCATGCAGGCCGTCGAGGACGATCGCGACTGGTGGACGCGCAACGTCAACGATGGAAATCCATTCGAAAAACACAGCGCGCGCGACTTGCTGCACAGCATGGCCGAGTCCGCATGGGCCTGCGGCGATCCCGGCATGCAGTACGACACCACCGTGAATCGCTGGCATACCTGCAAGAACACAGCACGCATCAATGCTTCGAATCCTTGCTCGGAATACATGTTCCTGGATGATACGGCGTGCAATCTCGCATCGCTCAACTTGATGAAGTACCTGAATTCAAACGGATCTTTCGACGTTGAATCGTTCCGTCACGCCGTGGATATCACCATCACGGCGCAGGAAATCCTGGTGGACAATGCGAGCTATCCGACTCCGAGGATTGCCGAGAATTCGCACAAGTTCCGTCCTCTGGGCTTGGGCTACGCCAACCTGGGCGCGCTGTTGATGTCCATGGCGCTGCCTTATGACTCCGAAGGCGGCCGCGACATGGCGGGCGCAGTTACGGCTCTTATGTGCGGCGAAGCCTATGCACAATCCGCACGCGTTGCCGAGCGCCTCGGACCGTTTGAGGGTTACGCCGCCAATCGCGAGCCGATGCTGGAAGTCATCCGCATGCACCGCGACTCGCTGCGTCCGATCAAAGCAGAAAATGTGCAGCCGTCGTTGCTCGGCGCCGCGCAAACAGCCTGGGATTCGGCGCTCGCGCTCGGCGAAAAATTCGGCTACAAGAATTCGCAAGTCACCGTGCTCGCTCCCACCGGCACCATCGGCTTCATGATGGATTGCGACACCACCGGTATCGAGCCCGATCTCGCGCTCGTAAAATACAAGAAGCTCGTCGGGGGCGGCGTCATCAAGATTGTTAACAACACGGTTCCCGCGGCGCTGATGAAGCTGGGCTATTCTCCCGAAGAAACTTCGCAAATCGTTTCCTACGTCGATCGCAACGGCAAGATGGAAGGCGCGCCGGGATTCAAAGCCGAGCATCTGCCGGTCTTCGATTGCTCGCTGGCCACGGTTGGTGGACGTTCGATCGCCTGGCGCGGCCACCTGAAAATGATGGCTGCGGCGCAACCGTTTCTTTCCGGCGCGATCAGCAAAACGATCAATATGCCCGAGGAATCCACGGTCGAGGACGTCATGCAGGCATATATCGAATCGTGGAAACTCGGCGTGAAGGCGGTCGCGATCTATCGGGACAATTCCAAGGGCTCCCAGCCGCTCTCCGCTGCCGGCGACAAGAAAGACACGGCGCAGCAGGGACAGATTGCCGCGGCGAAGGCGGCCGAAACTGCGTCGCTCATAGCCGAACAGCGCGAACTTTTCATCCGCGCGCATCGCCGTAAGCTGCCGAGCGAGCGCTCCTCGATCACTCACAAGTTTTCAGTAGGCGGCCACGAAGGCTACATCACCGTCGGAATGTATGAGACCGGCGAGCCGGGCGAAATCTTCATCAAGATGGCCAAGGAAGGTTCGACACTTTCCGGCTTCATGGACGG
>JAOAPW010000235.1 GCA_025463105.1 Candidatus Acidiferrum typicum
TCGCCGGAAGGACTGAAAACGGGATGGCCCACTGTGTGGATCTCCCTGATCTCGCCACCGGGATGAACGATTCGGTAATCGAACTCGAACCCCGTCTTGTCACCGCTTGCTCTTTTTGCTCTTTCGATTGCTCTTTCGACCTGTTCCAGCCTACGTTGATCATCCGGATGGATGCGTTGAAAGAATGTTTCGAATCGCGGTTGTCCACCGTGCGGGTCAAAACCCAGTACGCGGTAGCATTCCTCGGACCAGTACCTAATGTCGCCTGTAGCAGGGGTCGATGCCCAACTGCCTGTGTGGCTGAGTCTCTGCGCTTCGGCTAAGTATGCCTCGCTCTCCCGAAGCGTCTTTTCCGCCTGCTTTGCTGCGGTGACGTCCATCACTGCCCCCACGAACTCGACGCTGCCCGATTCATCGTTTGTTGAGGGGTGACCCACAACTCGAATGTATTTCACCGAGCCATTTGGCATGAGAAGCCGATGTTCAAAATCAAAAGCCTTCCTATCCGATGCTGCTTGATCGAGCGTTTCCTTAACGAAAGTCCTGTCCTTCGGATGTGTTCGCTGCAGTATGACTTCCACTATAGGTATGTTGGCTGGGTCGTATTCAAGGATTCGAAATGTTTCCTCTGACCAGACGATATGCCCACTGGAAACGCTCCAGCCGAAACTGCCGGTGTGGCTCACTCTCTGTGCTTCGGCCAGATAGGCCTCACTGCGCAACAGGGCGTGCTCGACGCGCTGACGTTGGAGTATTTCCTTTGTCAGCTCCTTATTGACGACCGTAATTTGGCGGGTCCGCTCCAGGACACGTTGTTCAAGTTCCTCATTCAGACGCTTGATTTCAGCCTTAGCTTGTTTGTGTCCAGCGGTCTCGATAACGTCCCAACCGCCACGTCGCTTTGTTACTGCGAACTGATGGGTTCGCACGACATCGAGGATTTCAGTAGCTCCGCATGCGGCAAGCGGGTAGGTACATAGCACCGCCAGACGCTGATTGGCGACTGCCTGGTTGAGTGAGTCTTCGTATTCACAGAAGTCCTTCCAGTCCTTCTTCTCGAGCCAGGCGGTATCTCCGGTAACCCTTACGCCGGCGTAACCTCTGGCCGATGCGCCCGCGAGTTTCTCGTTCCAGCCGCTAATCACTCGGTTGAGATCAAACTTGCCATCCTGTAAATACCAGTCGCGAGCCGCGACAATCTCTATGCTGTGGTCAGCGAGGTACTGATCGAGGTCAGGAACAGCTCGTTTTAGTGCATGCCTGGCATCTTCGGCGGTGAGGGGTTCGGCAACTACCCACAGGCAGAACTCCTGGTTCTCCAATCCAGCTTTGCAGTAATGGACCAGTGTTTCAAGGAGATCCGCTCTCGTCTCGTAGAAGAGACAAAAGTGTGTACCCCAAGGCATGTCGCCGACGACGTCGAGTCCAGTTCGCCGCATCTCGGTGCTCATGGGGGTTACCTCCCAAACTTCATTTTGGAAAACGGGTTAAGCGGGCGTGATCGCGCGCGAGAGAACTGCGAACCTGTAGCGCAGAATCAGCGGCAGAAACGTCAGAGACCCAGTGCGCCATGGGCTCACCTCAGCTGGATCGCGCAGACCGTATTCTTCGGATGATAGCGCGGTCGCTCCAGCCTGACAAACTCGGATTCCGTGACGTTTCTTGGGAAAAGTCCGATACCAGACGTTCGGCGTCGCATCACCTGACGAAGGCGTGATCTCTCACGACTACGATCCAGATGCCGATACAGCGGCGCCGTCTGGTGGGATCCTTAATGTTCAAGGTGGGGTAGAGCTCCGGTTTGCCTTATCTACCACCAGTTGGGCGTCTTGACAACAGTCGTGATAACGAATAATGTAGTTGCTGTGAAAGAAAAGACTCAGGCGGGAAATAAACGACGGCGTGCAGGCTCTCCTGAGGAGGCAACATTCCTGGATCTGCTGCGTACTACAGACATACTGTCCCGCGGCCTGATCTCTGTGCTGAAGGCTGAGGAACTCTCAGCGACCCAGTACAACGTGCTGCGAATCCTGCGTGGCGCGCCCGAAGGGCTTCCATGTGGAGAAATTGCCAGCCGAATGATTACGCGTGACCCGGATGTCACACGACTGCTCGACCGGCTGGAGAAGCGCGGCTTGATCTCGCGCCGCCGCGAGACCAAGGACCGGCGGACGGTGGTGGCCCAAATCACGCCGGAGGGCTCAACGTTGCTCGCCCGACTGGACGAACCGGTGCAGGCCGGCCATCGCAGACAATTAGGCCATTTGGGGCGGAAGCGCCTCCAGACCTTGAGCGAATTGTTGCGAGTAGCACGCAGTCAAGTGGATTGATTTGTTGGCGCGTCTAGTTGTTGCAACGAATATCGTCGTAAGGCATCTAGCCTTTAGGAGAAAGGATAATCACTTATGAGCACACTGGCTATACCACAAACCAGCACCACAACCTGGAACATTGACCCGACCCACTCGGTTGCTGACTTCAAAGTCAAGCACATGATGATCGCCAACGTGAGGGGGCAATTCGGAAAAGTCTCGGGAGTGCTGACTCTCGACGCATCCGACCTGACCAAGTCTCGTGTCGAGGCCTTGATCGAAGCGGGCTCGATTGAGACGCGCGACGCCCAGCGCGATGCGCACCTGAAGAGCGCCGACTTCCTGCACGTGGAGAAGTTTCCGACCCTGTCTTTTAAGTCCACGCGCATCAGTCTTGTCCGCGACGGAGAATTAGCTGCCGAGGGCGACCTGACCATTCGGGGAGTTACACGCAAAGCCCAATTTTCCGTCGAAGGCCCAACTCCGCCCACGAAGGATCCCTGGGGCAATACCCGGGTTGCGGTTTCAGCGACCACGAAGATTAACCGCAAAGACTTCGGCCTGACCTGGAACACTGCGCTCGAGACGGGTGGAATCCTTGTTGGGGACGAAGTTACCATTAATTTAGACGTTGAATTCATCAAGGCTTGAGCTATCCGGACCGCCAGGCAGACGTTTGAACGACGTGCTTCCTGGCGGTAAAAGAAGAAGGGAATCTATGTCACTCCGACCAGTTAGAGAGATTATTCAAACGAAGCCTACAATCGAGGGCGCCGGCGTGAAGCTACAGCGCGCTTTTGGCTTCGGCAAAACCAAAGAGTTCGATCCTTTTCTGCTGCTGGACGACTTCCGCAATGACAATCCAGCAGATTACGCTGCGGGATTTCCCTGGCATCCGCACCGCGGGATCGAGACGATCACCTACGTACTCGCCGGTTCAGTCGAGCACGGCGACAGTC
>JAOAPW010000437.1 GCA_025463105.1 Candidatus Acidiferrum typicum
GCCTTGGGAAATCACGAGTTCGCCCAGTGCGAACCTGAGCAGTGCCTGGAGAATTGGTGGCAGACATTTCCGGAACTGCGGGGGCGTCGCTGGTATTCAGTTCAACTGGGGACAGAAGTCTATGCGATTGCGCTGGATAGTGACACTTCGTTGCTGGCGCAAAGCCCGCAAGCTCGCTGGCTCGAAGCGGAGATCGCGTCGCTGCCTGCAAGCGTCAAATTCGTGCTGATCGCAATGCATCATCCGCCTGTCGCGGACGTGCAGACAAAAATGTTTATCGATCACAATCCTCGGGAGAATGAAATTGCGCTTTCAAATTTGCTGGAGGCGAATCGCAAAAGCAGCGTGAAGTTTATAGTTATTGCAGGGCATATTCACAATTACGAACGATTCGAGCAAAGAGGCATCATCTATCTGGTTTCCGGCGGAGGAGGGGCCGTTCCGTATCCCGTCGATCGCACACCGGGTGACGCTTACCGGGACCCTTCCTTTCCCAACTACCATTATTTGAAATTTGTGCTCGCGGGGGACACCTTAAAGGCGACGATGTTTCGACTCGCGGATCCGAACACTCTCGAGTGGGAAGTGAAAGATACGTTCGAGGTGCACGTACCGGGAAGCAAAGATTGATAGCGCGCCGAGTTGGTGTATTTCCCGGGAACGCCAATCTCCTGATTGGCGGATTGAACGGATCGAACCACGCCAATCGGGAGATTGGCGTTCCCAGGGCAGCTATCGGCCGCTGGGATTAATTGACAAGATGCGGTTTGTAGCCGTTCAAAACGAGGTTTCTGCGAGCCGCTTCGATTTCCTTCGGATCGCTATAGGGCCCGACTTCAACATGGTACGATTGCGTCCACAAGAGAGCCTTGTGGATGACGACCGCGTGAAAACCCAGCCCGGTCAATTTTTCCGCTGCAGTATTGGCCCACGTCTCGTCCTTGAATGTTCCTACTTCGATAAATGCCGAGGACGGCTTGCCTGCCGGGTTCGGCGCGCTCGCTGACATAACCGGCACGTGGGACAGATCAGGAAAGGCGGCATTCGACAGTGACAAGTCTTTCGCCGCTTCCGGAGCCACAGTTTGCGAAGTCTCAACCAAGAGTGGTGTCTGGGGCTGCGCGGAATTCGTCACCGCCTCTGATCGACCCGATACCGGCTCATCTGTTTGCGTCTTCCGCTTGGATACATGTGTTGGCGTTTGCTTGCGTTTCGAGGGTGCCGATACTTGCGAAGCTAACACTGCCGGCGCGGCTGCCACGGATACAAGTTCATTACGCAGGGGTTTCGCGCCAGCTGGCTGCGCGCTGTCCATCGTGATTCTGGAATCTCGGCGAAGGTCAACCTCGTGCGTCGTGATAACTGGCAAAGAATTCGGCGCCAGAGAATGACTGAACTGAGTGCTGGAAGCTGCAGCCGGAACACTGGGAAATTGGTAGGCAGCCGGAGCATTGTTGGCATTCGTCTTTCCACTGCCATACAGCGCCACCGAAATTGCGCTTCCGAGGAGCACCGAAGCGATGAAGGCTGTCGCGGGCTCCGTGCGAATTCGTGATATTACGCGCAAGTCCTGACGTTTTAGATATGCGCTGGCGCTCTCAACGCAATATCGCAAACTCTGCCGCGCAAGCGTCTCCGCTTTGCCAAGCTCTCGCTCGAGGGTGACCCGCCAGGCTGGTACGGCTCTGGCTCTGGCGGCCTTTACCAAGGCTATCTGAAGTTCGCTCGCGGACTGAAATCGCTTCGCGGGATCTTTTTGGAGACATTTCAAAATCGCCGCTTCGATGGGATGTGAAAGGTTGGGAATAATATTGCGAGGACGTTTCGGATACTCCCGAATTTGTTTCAAGGCAATGGCAACCGGAGTGTCGCCTTGAAATGCCTGAACACCCGTAATCATTTCGTAAAGCACCAGGCCTAATGCATAGATGTCGGTGCATGCGCCGATGGGCTTAAGCTCTGCCTGTTCGGGAGCCATGTAGGCTGGAGTGCCAACGATCGTTCCGGTCATAGGACCGGTGTTCTGAATCAGGCGTGCCACGCCGAAATCCATGATCTTCACGGCGCCGCTGCGGTCGAGCATGATATTTGCCGGTTTGAGGTCTCGATGCACAATTCCTTGCGCATGCGCCTCACGGAGACCGGCACAAATCTGTTGTGCGATATCGAACGCCTGATCCACCGGCAAACTCCCCACGCGATTCAGCCGGGATAGCAGGCTCTCGCCTTCGATGAACTCCATCGAGGCGTAAGCCGTGCCGTTGGAGCGGCTAAAATCATGGATACGGCAAACATTCTTGTGGGTGATTTTCCGTGCCAGACACAATTCTCTTTTGAAATTCTCTTGTACCGCCGGGTCGGTGGCGATTTCAGGTTTCAGGATTTTCAGGGCCACGATTTCGTCGGTTTCCAGATCGCGAACCTTGTAAACGACGCCCATTCCGCCGGTGCCAACCTGTGACAACACTTCGTAACGTGACGGGATGCTGGAAGGACCCGCCAGCCGCTCGCGCACTTCGCGATACGCTTCCGCATCGGTCCACGCCACTTCATAGATATCTTCTTTTTCTGTCCGGCCATCAATCGTGTACTTGCTGAGCCACCGGCAATGCAGATCCGTTTCGCTCGATATGGCTTCATACACTGCACGGGATATAAGAATTTGCGCGGGAGCCGTGCGTTTCACGATGCGTGCTGCGACATTCACTACGTCCCCGAATAAATCGTTTCCTCTGCGGAAACCCACACCACAGTGAATGCCGATTCGCACCTCGGCGCGCTGGCGTTGAGGGAGCGTGGAATTTAACTTCAGGAACTGGCGCTCGATTTCCACGCCCGCGCGGACAGCCGAAGCCCCATCAGGAAACTCCGCCATAGCGGAATCGCCAATCGTCTTAATTACTTTTCCGCCGTGTGCCAGGACCACGCCGCTGGCCAGTTCGTCATGGCGATGGATCATCGCCAATCCCGCCGTATCTCCATTCCGCTCAAAGAAGCTGGTAGACCCCGCAACATCGGTGAACAGCACCGTCACGGTGTTCTTGTGCTTGCGG
>JAOAPW010000448.1 GCA_025463105.1 Candidatus Acidiferrum typicum
GCATTTTGCCGGATGTGGTTAATTTCTTCGGTGTCGGCGCAGGTCTCCTGTTCAGCTTCTTCACTAAATCCGCCGATGGAACTGCGATGTGGCTCGCGAAGCGCTGGTTCGACTTCCCTCCTCCGCAGCCGGTACTTTCATTTGCGGACGCCATTCTGGGCGCCGCGGTTGGAAGCGGATTGCTATGGGTTGTGGCCGAAGGATATTTCCGGCTGCGAGGACGCGAGGGCATGGGACTGGGTGATGTGAAAATGATGGCGGCAGTGGGCGTCTTTCTGGGGCTGAAGCGAACGCTCATGACTGTACTCGCCGGATCGCTTCTCGGAAGCGTAATCGGTATCGTTTTGATCGCCCTTTCAAAGAAGGACCGCAATTACGAACTGCCTTTTGGTACATTTCTGGGAGCAGGGGCCTTGCTGGTACTGTTTTTTGGAACACCAGCATTGCAATGGTATCAATCTCTTATGGCGGTGAAGTAAGACGTGCACTTCAGCATCCTAATTTGGCTCGCAAAACCCGGTGTCGAGTCGATTTTATTTCTTACGGGTGTGTTGATGTTTCTGGGATTGGCCGTCACGCTCTTCGCAGTATTCGTGGCGCGGCGTTTCGCGAATCGCAATGGACAATCCAGAAATGATCTCGGTACGCCGACGCCCCATAGCGATAACCCAACTGCGTTCATGGCGGCTTCCATGCAGGCCGTCATTCAAAAACTTCGCGACCAGGAAAAAGAGCTCGAGGCCCTGCACCGTGCCGAGCGGGAACGTGCGCAACAAACCGAACGCTTGAGCGAGGCCGTGACTCACAATATGCCCGCCGGCCTGCTACTGGTTAATTCGGCCGGTCTCGTGACCAGCGCGAATCCGGCTGCTGAGGCGGCTCTGGGAGTCAAAGCTCTTGGCTTCCGGCGGTACAGCGAAGTGCTGGGCGAAAATTCTCAGCTGTCGCAGCTCATCGCAGGATGCCTGGAACAGGGCCGCACATTCCGCCGTGAAGAGGTGGAATACATGGCGCCCTCTCACGAACTTCGGCAATTGGGCGTGACGATTTCGCCCATCCTGCGCGGCTCCAGTGAAGTAACCGGCGCGATATGCCTGCTGAGCGACTTGACCGAGCTTGCCGCTCTGCAAAAGCAAATTCACATGAAGGAGAATCTCGCCGCGTTGGGCGAACTTTCCGCGGGCATCGCGCACGAATTCAAAAATGCGCTGGCCACAATTTCAGGATACGCGCAAATGATCCGCAGCGAGGCGAAACCCGGAACGGAATTACGTGAACACGGCGAAAAAATCCTGGAGCAGACGCGAGACTTAGCTCACGTTGTGACCGAGTTCCTTAAATTTGCGCGCCCGCTGGATCTCGCCGATGAGCGGGTGACTCTGCGGCCATTGATCGATCGAATCCTGACGGAAGTGTCCGACGTCGTGCCCGATGTGCCCGTTACCTGCGAAGGAGAATTTAGCGACGTTTCCGGCGATGACGCCCTGCTCCGCCAGGCCATCCTGAATCTGGCGCGAAACGCCGCCGAGGCTGCGGCGGACAATCCCGGCGGCGGACGCGTCATTATACGCGGCGAAATCGAACAATCGGGCGCCATGCAGGGGCAGCGAATTTCCATTTCCGACAACGGACCGGGAATTCCCGCCGATGCTTTGACCAAGATATTCATGCCTTTCTACACCACCAAAACCAATGGGACCGGCTTGGGCCTGGCCGTCGTTCAAAAGATTATCGTCCAGCATGGCGGAACCATTGAAGCGCGCAACCAATCTCAGGGGGGAGCCGAATTCATCGTATGGTTACCCTTTGTACGAGAGTCGGTCAGGGCCGTTGATTCGGCCGCCGCGCGCATCTAAAATAGAGAAGAATCATCGAGAACAAAGGCTCCGCCCGTACCTTCAGAAAGGCGGTTAATCATCATGCACCCCAAACGGATGCTATTTGCGGCGGTTGTGAGCGCGTTGTTTCTTCCTGGCACGCTGCTGGTGGCAGTTCCCGGCCACGCTCAAGAGAGCGTAGCTGACGCGGCGCGCAAGGCGCAGGCCGCGAAAAAACCGTCAGCCAAGCCCGCGGCGGTATTTACAAACGACAACATCGACACCATCAAAGGCACGATCAACGTTGTTGGCGACGCGCCGGAGCCCCCGGCTGATCAGGCGTCAGATGATAAGGGGGAGAAAGGTAAGAAACCCGCGGGAGATGCCAAGGCGAAATCCACAGGAAAAGACGATAAAACTCAGGGTGCCTCAGCCGATGACAAAAAGTCCGCTGAAAAGGGTGAAGACTATTGGCGCCAAACCTTTACCGATGCCCGAAAGAAAATGGCCGACGATGCGCACGAGCTCGACATCCTGCAGCGCGATTACAACCTGAAACAGCAGCAGTATTACAGCGACCCGAATGTGGCGATGCGGCAACAATTCAGTCGGCAGGACCTGACCGACACCAAAACGCAGATTGACGACAAGGCAGCTGCGGTGGCGGCGGACAAGCAGGCACTCTCTGACCTTGAGGACCAGCTGCGAAAGGCGGGCGGCGAACCTGGGTGGGCCAATCCCAGTCCGTAGTCCAATCGACTTTTCCCAGGTCATTCTCCCGCTCCCGGCGTGTTCCTGCTCCAGCACCCGATAGCGAACACCGCACAAGGCTGCGCGGCTGTGCACCTCCGCTTCGTAAAAACATGGTAGAACAAAGTTCGATGGAACCCCTCCTTTTAGTTGAGGACAAACCGGAACTGCGCGCAATGTTGCGCAAGGCGCTCGAACGCGGCGGGCACAAGGTCGAGGAGGCGCCCGATGGCTCCTCAGCCGTCGCGAAAGTGCGCGCGCGGAGATATTTACTGGTTCTCACCGACCTGAAATTGCCCGGATGTTCCGGTCTGGACGTGCTGCGCGAGACAAAACAAGCCGATCCCACGATTCCCGTCATTCTGATCACCGCGTACGGCTCGGTCGAAGAGGCCGTGACGGCGATGAAGGAGGGCGCGTATGACTTTATTCAAAAGCCCGTCGACCTGGAGCACTTGAACCTGCTTGTGGAACGCGCGTCGCAGCAACAGGAATTGCTGCGCGAGAATTTGCTGCTGCGCGAGGAATATACCGAGCGATACGGATTTCCGCGCATCGTCGGCGAACATAAATCCATGCAGGAAGCCACGCAACAAGTGCAACGCGTCGCCGCGACGGATTCCACTGTATTGCTGCTCGGCCAGAGCGGAACCGGCAAGGAGCTGTTTGCTCGCGCGGTTCATCATCTTTCGCCGCGCCGCGCGCAACCATTTGTGGCGCTGAACTGCGCCGCGATCCCCGAAGGCCTGGTCGAAAACGAGCTGTTCGGACATGAGCGCGGCGCTTATACCGGCGCAGGTTCCCGCAAAGTCGGCAAAATGGAAATGGCCAATCGGGGAACGATTTTTCTGGACGAAATCGCCGAGCTCCCCATGGCCACGCAGGCAAAACTTCTGCGAGTTCTGGAAGAAAGAAGTTTCGAGCGCGTCGGCGGGACGCAAATGGTAGAAATCGATGTGCGCATCCTCGCCGCCACAAACAAGGATTTGCGCGAAGCCGTGGCCGCGAAAACTTTTCGCGAAGATCTTTATTTCCGTATCTCCGCGGTGCCCATCACGATTCCGCCCTTGAGCGAACGTGGCGAGGACGTCCTGATGCTGGCCGAACATTTCCTCGAACGTTTCCGGCGCGAATTTCGCAAGCCGAATTTGAAGCTTTCCGCCAGCGCTTCCGCGGCGATGCGGAGTTATGCCTGGCCGGGAAATGTCCGTGAATTGCAGAATACGATTGAACGCGCGGCGATTCTTTCCGACTCCGAAATTATCGATGCCGGCGAATTGCAGCTCCCCGCTCCGCGCCCCCCCGATGGAGAAATGCCGCACGGGATGCTCGACCATAATTTCGATTGGGGCGGCACGCTGCAGGAAGTTGGCGCACGTGCGCTGAATCACGTCGAGCGATTTAAGATTGAAGAAGCGCTGAAGTCGGCGAAGTGGAACAAAACGCGCGCCGCGGAGCAACTCGGCGTTTCGTACAAGACTCTGCTGAACAAGATCCGCCTGCTTGGGCTCGAAAACTGAACCGGAACGTTTTTTCGGCTAACCGACCGAGACAGTCAAAAGGAGCGGCTATCCTCGTGGGTGCATGGGCGATCATACCAATTCTGGGTGTGGCCCTTGGTATCGGGATTTCGGGAACATGGCTGTCGGTACTGAGCGGCAGCAACACTTACCTAGGCTGGAGACGTAGGGCTTCGCTGATGTCACTGCTTCTGCCGACCATAGGTCTGGTTATGCTGATCGCAAGTTCGATCACGGTGTACTTCCTCCCTCTGCAGACTTTAGACGACCACAGTATGCAAGGAGGATGGTACGCCTTTCTCGCCTATGTTTTGTTATTCGCACAAATCGCGGAAGGCGTGTTGCCAATTTGTGGGCTTGTGTCGGCGATGCTCGGAATTGGCACGCCCAGATTGGCGGGCGCCATGTGGTCAGCGGTAATATTTTCGCTTTTCTTTGTGAGCCTAATTCTCGCCGTGAATTCGTTTCATTAGATGGCTCGAACAATAAGAATAATTCCCACTATAACCGAAGAAATGCCCACTAACCGCGCGAGCAGCGGTCCGCGCTTCCATAATTTTTCCGTTGCGATTATGGCCGCAACGGCTGCCATCACCGCGAGGTTCATTACGCCGAGAACCATCTGCATCAGCATCAGCGCCCAACAGCACGCCGCGCAGAACGCGCCGTGATGCAGGCCGACGCGAAATCCGCCCCACAAGCCCGGCTTATAGGCGTGGCCGAGGAACATCAACGGATCACGGCAATGATTCAGACAAGATTGCTTGAGCGGAGTAAGTTGCCAGACGCCGGCAAGCACGAGGGAAACGCCGGCCGCGGCGGGAATCCAGCGGCTAAGTTGCGGAGACAACATCGCCGCGCGTGAAATTTCAAATCCGGCAGCGAACGCAATCGCCCCGAACGCGCCCCAAACCGTGAAATAACCCACCCCTGCGACAACCGTGTTGAGCATGGGATACCGATGCCCGGTATGGCGCGCGACGCGGCCATACAGTTCCAGCGTCGGCCACGAGGAAGGAAGCATCATGGCAATCATCATGGCCTGCCACATCAGCAGAAAAGCAAAGCCCGCGCCCATGAGCGACTGCCCGGGCATGGCCATCCACATCATCGGCATGGTCCAACCGCCCGGCATCAACATGCCGCCTGACATACCCCGCGCGGCGTAAAGAGTGTAAGCGGCTGCAACCAGAAATATGCCGGAGGCGACCGCGCGCGCCCATCGTTCCGCGCGATCGGGACCAGCGGCAATCGCTTGTTCCGCGATTTCCCGAGTAGCGGCGGTATTGGCGCAAACATCCATGAACGAAATTAACTAGCGGCTTCGCCTGCGTAATCAAAGTGAGAAAATTCGCCGTAAAGGCCGGAATGATCGTAGTTCAGCAACTTAAATTCCGTCTTCAGGCGCATGACGTTGGATTTGCCCAGCGTGAGCCGTTTGGAAGTAAAACCGGTCGGCTTATCGAGATAGATTTCTTCCGGCTCGCCAGAGACTGGATTGAGAATCGGTCCCAGCTGGACTTTGTACAAATCTCCAATCTTCACGCGGCTAGCGAGGTCCTTGGTCTCAACCTGGAACGGCGCAAATTTCGGGCCCAGCCGGTGCTCCGTCACCGCGGAAAAAATCACCCACGGCCCGCCCGACTTCCCTTCCGACAATGTGGTCAGCGCCGCGCGCTGCGAGGAGTTAGCCTTCTCATCGATAAGTGTGAGGCCGGTCACGTTGCCCTTATGCAGAGCCGCGGGAGAATGCGCCAGCCAGGACATCGACAAACCCGCGAGAGGTACTTCACCGAAGCGGCCCTCCGTGATGTGCCAAACATAGCCGCCTTCGCATTTCCCTTTCGTGGGTGGCGCATCGAAACTACACGGACATCCCCAATCGCAGCTGCATGCCCCGATCAGTACACCTTTTGCGGTCCATTTAGTCGCCATGAAATTGGCCTCCGAATGTGGGCACTTTTTTATCACTAAACGAGGCGCAGAACAAAAGATATTTAAGCTGTTCCTGCGCCGTTCGAGGGCTTCTATCGTCCGCCGCCGATCTCCAGGATGGCTCCTGTCGTGTAAGAAGCGGCTGACGAGAGTAGCCACACAACGCCTTCGGCTACCTCGCGCGGCGTTCCAAAACGCTTCATCGGGATCAATGGCGCCACACAATTCATGCGGTCCGGCCTTCCACTGGCAGCATGAAGAGGAGTGTCAATCAATCCGGGCGCAACGACATTGACGCGAATTCCTTCCGCCGCCACTTCGCGAGCCAATCCAATCGTGAAAGTATTAATCGCGCCCTTCGAGGCTGCGTAATGCACCCAATCCTCGGCGCCGCCGGTGCGCGCGGAGACGGAAGAAATATTCACGATCGAGCCGCCCAATCCACCGTTGCGCAGGGACATGCGACGAACTGCTTCCCGCGAACAGAGCATCGTTCCGGCGACGTTGACGGCCAGCACCTGCGCAATCGCTTCGGTACTCAGCGACTCAACGCGCGTGAAGCCGCCGGTGACAGCGGCATTGTTCACGAGTCCGCCGATTTTCCCCAACTCGCGCTCGGCGGTCTCGAATAATTGCAGGATTTCTTCCTCGCGGCTTATGTCGCCGCGGATGGCGACCGCTCGTCCGCCCGCTGATTCGATTTCGCGAACGACTTGGGCCGCAGCCGCCTCATTCGTCCTAAAGTTAACCGCCACGGGGAATCCGTTGGCGCCAATCAAGCCTGCAATGGCGGCTCCAATTCCACTGCTTGCGCCAGTCACGATGACGGCTCGACGGTTCACTTCCCTTTCGACGTCCATCCGCGCCTCTTGGAATTTGAAATGAGTTTCCACCGTTGCATGAACTCAAACTGATGTCGATTTTGGCTTCGTTCCGGTATGCAGCGTTACGATGCCTCCCGTCCAACGCTGAAACTGGACTTCCACGAAACCCGCGCGTTCAAATTGCGTCTGGAGCGCTTCAGGAGAAGGAAACGCGCTCACCGAACTGGGAAGATATGCGTAGGCCGAAGCATTCCCGGAAATCATTCCGCCCAGAAGCGGAAGAACGCGACGAAAGTAAAACCTGTAGAGCGCACCGAATACTTTACCGGGTGGTTCAGCGAATTCCAGTATGCCCGCGGCGCCGCCAGGCTTCAAAACACGCAATATTTTGTCCAGGCCGCATTCGTAGTTCGCGAGGTTGCGGAAACCGAAGGCGCACGATACGAGATCGAAACTCGCGGCGGCGAAAGGAAGATTCAAAGCGTCTGCCTCGATAAATTCCACCGCGGCTTTGGCAGTCTCGGCTTTCGCGCGAGCTCTCACGAGCATTTCAGGGACAAAATCAGATCCGACGATTTCCGCACCAACTGGAGCCTCTTTTCGGAACGCGAATGCCAGATCTCCCGTTCCGCAGCAAAGGTCCAGCACGCTGGCATTCGGATCATGAAGAACCGCGCTGAATCTGCGCGCTACGCGCCGCCGCCAGACTTTATCGATATCAAGAGAAAGCAGATGATTGAGCAAATCGTATCGCGGCGCGATACGTCCAAACATTTCCCGAACGTGAGCGGCGGCTTCGGTCTCATTGCGCACTCCCTCGGGACGCGTGCCGGGAACACCGCGCTGCGGCGCAGCGCTCATTTGCGCGGGCCCGCTGAGGCGCACTCGCGCAATACGTCGCTAAGGATTTGGGGATCCGCTTCAACCCCGCAACGCACTTTGCCGATTTTTTCTGGCAAGACAAATCGCAGACGTCCCGCGCGAGTTTTTTGTCGGCCTGCATGGCGGCAATCAAGCGAACCGGGAGATCGGAAGAG
>JAOAPW010000456.1 GCA_025463105.1 Candidatus Acidiferrum typicum
ACGGCCACACGAAGGACGTCTCAATGGACGCGGCGGGCCAAGTGGTTGAGGTAGAAGAGGAAGTCACGTTAACTTCACTGTCGCCTGAAGTGCAAAAGGGCCTTGCCACGGCTGCGGGCAAAGGCAAGCTCGGCAAAGTGGAATCGCTTACTAAAGCCGGCAAACTTGTGGCGTATGAAGCCGTGGTTGTTACCAATGGTAAGAAGTCTGAGATTCAGGTCGGTCCTCAAGGTGGCAAACTCGAGCATAACGAATAATCGTTTGGTCATGATGGCCGCAGCACCTTGCTGCGGCCTAGTTACCGCCTTTTAGTTCCTTCCCCAGCATCAATGCATCGATTGAATTCATGTAGTAGCGCGGAATCGTCTTCAGAACCGAATAGCCGCGACGCTTGTAAAACGATATTGCCGGCAAATTGTCCACCGCCACTTCGAGAAAGACCGAATGGCATTTTTCGGAATTGAGCCGGGACTCGGCGGCGTCCATCAGTAGCGTGCCTAATCCCGTGCGACGCGTATCGTCATGCACGTCGATAGTGATCACGTGTCCCGTCTTACTCTTATTTCTCTGCATGACGATGAATCCTTGAATCTCGCTCTTGCGCTCAGCGACGATGGTGAAGCCACTCTTATCCGATAGAAAGTAAGAGAGCTCATCCCTGGTGTATGCGATCCCTTCCACAAAGCACATCTGGTCAAGCTTCCAGAGCGATTCGAAATCTCGAGATGTGTAATCGCGCAGAGTGAATTCGGAGGCAGACACAGAAAATGATTCTACTCGCGGCTGCGCAGAGCACGACAGCTTGAAAAGTGGTAAAACATTTGGGTCAGATACTCGGGAAGTAATTTCATACGGAGGAGCAAGGAATGAGCGGAGTACGAGTTCTTGTGGGAACGCGCAAGGGCGCATTCATCCTTACATCGGACGGCAAACGCGAAAAGTGGGACGTCAGCGGACCTCATTTTGCAGGCTGGGAGATGTATCACCTGAAGGGGTCACCGGCTGATCCGAATCGCATTTACGCATCGCAGACCAGCGGATGGTTCGGACAGGTCATCCAACGTTCAGATGACGGCGGAAAGACCTGGCACCAACCGGGAACACCGCCCGGCGCACCTGCGCCCACCAGCCCGGAGGACATGCCAAAGGGGAACAGCAACAAGTTCGTCTACGACACTTCTGCCGAAACCGGCAATCCGCTCACTACGCACCAGTGGTATGACGGCACCCAGCACCCTTGGGAGTTCAAACGGGTATGGCACATCGAACCGTCTTTAGCCGACCCCGACACGGTTTACGCTGGCATTGAAGATGCCGGACTCTTCCGCTCAACTGATGGTGGAGAGAACTGGAAAGAACTCTCCGGACTTCGCGGCCACGGCACCGGGCCCAAGTGGCAACCGGGCGCAGGTGGCTTGTGCCTGCACACGATTATTTTGGATCCCACCGATCCCAAGCGGATATACATCGCCATCTCCGCGGCGGGCGCCTTCCGTACTGACGACGGCGGCAAGAGCTGGAAGCCGATCAATCAAGGTCTTCGCTCCCAATACATTCCTGATCCGAAAGCGGAGGTCGGCCACTGCGTCCATCACGTCGCCATGCATCCGTCGCGCCCCGGCGTTCTCTTCATGCAGAAGCATTGGGACGTCATGCGCAGCGACAATGCCGGCGACCTGTGGACAGAAGTCAGCGGAAATCTGCCAACCGACTTCGGCTTCGTCATCGACATTCACGCGCACGAGCCGGAAACCATCTATGTCGTCCCCATCAAGAGCGACGGTGAGCACTTTCCGCCCGAGGGCAAACTGCGCGTCTACCGCAGCCGCAGTGGCGGAAATGAGTGGGAGGCCCTCACCAAAGGCCTGCCGCAAAGCAATTGCTATGTGAACGTTCTGCGTGATGCGATGGCCGTCGATTCGCTCGACAAATGCGGAGTCTATTTCGGCACCACCGGCGGACAGGTTTACGCCTCCGCCGATGCCGGAGACAGTTGGAATCCGATCGTGCGCGATCTTCCGGCAGTTCTCTCTGTTGAGGTGCAGACGCTGAAATGATCCGGGTAGAACTTCCAGCGCATCTCCGCAATTTGGCACAAGTCGGGAGAGAGGTGCAGGTCGATGTTGAAGGCCAAGCCACATTGCGCGCGGTCCTCGACACACTTGAGGCCCGCTATCCCATGCTGCGTGGGACGATCCGAGACCACGTCACGCAGCAGCGCCGTCCGTTCCTGCGCTTTTTCGCCTGCGAAGAGGATCTCTCGCACGAATCGCCGGATGATCCCTTGCCCGATGCAGTCACATCAGGCAAGGAGCCACTGGTGATCTTGGGGGCGATTGCGGGAGGGTAGGTCCTTTCGCCAACGCTAAAGCAAAAAAGGGAGCGAGTTATTCTCGCTCCCTTTAATTTTGCATCGAAAAGCTATTTCTTGGTGGCCTTGGCAGTTGTCGCTGGTTTAGCTGCTGCCGCCGCTTTGGCCGAAGCGCTCTTGCCTTTTAGTTCCACGAGTACTCCGTCGAGCGGTGTGTCGCCAGTATTTTCGGGCAAGTGGGTGCCCGCTGGTCCGTACATCGCTTCGCCAGACTTAGTGGTGAAATCTTCCGTCTTGCCGTCAGGAAACGTGAACTTCCCTTTCGAGTCTGACAGGAACACCACCGCGGTTGCAGGGTGGCTATGCATCACCGACTTCTCGTGGGGGCCGTAATGAATCTTGAGTATCCGCACCTGGTCGTTTTCGCTTATCACCGTGTAGTGTTTGGGATCAACCTTCACTGGGTCTTGTGCCAAAAGGACTGTAGTGAACCCTAGGCACAACGCCGCTGTACAGAACAGAACTAGTCTTCGCATGTTGTTGGCTCCTGGGATTTGATTTTTTGTGTGGCGCAAAAGTACGCCGTGCGGTGAGGTATGTCAAACTTCGGTGATCAATGCAATCGCATCAGGCAAGCAAACAGGAAAGCCCACCAACTTTGGTGGGCTTTTCCCTGTGCGTTTCTCCTAGAACCCTCGAGAGCAATACCCCACTCCGCTCAGGCTCTTGTTGCTCCACAACGTCTGCACGGGATAAGCCCCGCCATCGTTGCCGATCATGTTGAAGGCAGCTCCGGGAATCTGCAATCCATCGCCGACCCAGGCGCATTTGTCTCCATTCTCCCAGCCCTGGTAGTCGAACCATCCGCCATACTGCACTTGGCCGGCGCTCGATTCCGCTCCCGGATCGGTCACGGTCTCTTCGATCTCATGTCCGAGCACGATGGTCACTCCATCCAGATCACCCGAAGGGGCCGGGTTGACGAAGTCCTTGCCGCACCCGCCGCCGGCGTTGAGTATGTACGGCATGTTGACGAATGACATGCCAGGCGTGACTCCGGGATACGAAATAGGGGTCGTAAAGTCATGCCATGCGCAATATGAGTTTTGGTTGAAGCCTGCATCGTTGAATTCTTGCGGAGTCGCGACTACGATCTGCGCATTGGCAAAATCAGTCACGTTGAAGTGCTTCGCCGCGACCGCTGCTTCACGGGCGAGATCAAGCGGACTCAGATTGTCATGGATAGGACTGGCATCGTCGTGCCAGACGCCCGTCAATTGCTGCGACGGGTTTCCTATGTTTGTATATGTCCCATTATTGTTCGACTGGAAGTATTGCGTCTGAATGTTCGCCCACGAAGTCCCGCCTATAGCCGCAACGAATCGTTTGATCAGCGCTCCAACACCGTCGGGATCGTTCGCAGGTTTGCCGACCGCAGTGTGATCAAAGGCGCCCGGCATTCCCCATCCCCAGTAGACGACGTAGATCTTCGGACTGACCTGCACGCCTCCGCCGAAGTATGCCATGTTTACCGGCATTGGCTGTCCAGCTGCAACTCCCGGCGGACAGACGCCCAGCGTCATGCAGATATCCACCGCAGGCGGCGTAATACCAACCGGCGGCATGGCATGAGGCTTCGTCGGCGCAGAGCGGACACAACCATCGCCGGTCACGTCAAAGGTCTTGTTGCTCCACAGCGGCTGCACCGCAAAGTTGGTCTTGTTCGCCATGGGCACGTTGCCAAGGTGTACCCACGCGCATTTGTCGCCGTTCTCGCTTCCCTGCGCGTCGTTCCATCCGTCCTGGACCGAGGCAAAGTTGTCTGGATCGGTAACCGCTTCAGCATACTCATGGCCCACCACGATGCTGTAACTATCGAAGACGCCGTGGCCGAAGTCGTCGCTCACTAGGTTCACTGAGTTCATTCCGCAACCGCCATTTCCAAGCACCGGCCAGCTCGCGTTCAAGAACGGTATGAAGGAGTACTGAATGCGATACGGATTTCCTATCCCATTCACGCTGGTCGTCTGCGTGTGATAGCCGCAATAGACAGGCTGTCCGGTGCCGACCGTCTTCGGAGGCGTGAGGATGATGTATGTTGCTTGCGGGTCGTAATTGAAGTGCGCCGAGGCACGGATCGCCTCCATCGCTAGCGGGTCATCGGCCAGATTTTCTGCCAGCCCTAAGGTGACGATGTCGTCAGGAACGGGCGTCGTGTCAGTCCAAACGCCTTTCAATTGATTTTTCGGATTTGTGATGAAGTCGGCTCCAGCTAGATCCGTGCAACTCGTGCTCCCCGCCGGAACATTGCGGCAGTATTCGTTTTGGATCGCGGCCCAGGAACTGCCGCCAAGATTGCCCAGGAAAGATTGCACGTAGGTCTGCAGCTGCTGGCTGGTGTAAGCACGTCCATTAGCGTCGGCTGTACTGAAGCCGCTCCCCCACTCCGCTCCCCAGAAGATCAGGTAGGTTGCAGGCTTGGTCTCCACGCCAATAGCTCCCGGCCCGGCATTGCCGCCGTGGTAAATGAGGTCGTTGGCTAACGAGGACGGTGCCGGTGTGTTGGGCTGGCCGGGCGCCCAGAAAAAGTGTTTTGGATTCGTTTGAGCATGCGCGGTGAGCGCGGTTAACGTACACGTAAGAACAACCAGCAATTGCACACCGAAACAAGAAAGACCCCGTGAAAATCGTTCAACAATCATCTTTTTATCTCCATGAAGTTGCGGCAGTGATCGGGGAACTTCGAGAGGATGAAAAGAGGAAAGCTCCAGAGTCTTGGGGTTGGGGAAACGGCAACTGCACCAGGAGCTAGGCTGAGATCATCGCCCACGTCGCTTGTAGATGTAGTAGTAGTACGCCGAGTTGTATGTTCCTAGGGATGGGGGGCAGGAGTAAAATTCAGATATGTCCTACTTACAGAACAGCACGTTTGCGCTTCCGGAGCAGCAGTTAAAACAGCAGGCGTTCATCACGCGCGTTTACGGATGGATGGCGGGCGGACTTGCCCTCACCGCGTTGGTAGCTGCCTACGTGGCTTCGAGCCGTACTCTGATTGAAGCTGTCGTGACCAATCGGCTGATCTTTTACGGCCTGATCGGCGCGGAGCTGATTCTTGTTTTCGGCCTATCCGCCGCCGTAAACCGCTTGACTCCAGCAATGGCACTCGGCGGGTTCCTGCTGTACGCGGCCATTAATGGCGTAACGCTTTCTGTGATCTTCCTGGTGTACACGGCGGAATCCCTCGCATCGACGTTCTTCATAACCGCAGCGATGTTTGGCTCCATGGCGCTGTTTGGTACGGTCACGAAGCGCGATCTCACCGCCGTTGGCAGCTTCATGTTCATGGGCTTGATCGGGATAATCATTGCTTCGTTCGTAAATTTCTTCCTGCACAGCGAAGCGGTCTACTGGATAACCAGTTACTTTGGCGTGTTCATATTTATCGGGTTGACGGCATACGATGCGCAGAAGATCAAACGCATTGGTGCGGATGCCACGCTTAGCGCTGAGGACAGCGGACGAGCATCGGTGATGGGAGCGCTCGCGCTGTATCTCGACTTCATTAACATGTTCCTCTTCTTGCTCCGGATATTCGGACGCAGACGCGATTAAGAACTCATCCTTAGATTTCCTGTTTAACGACTCTATCCACGATGCGCTTCTTGCGGCGCATCTCCTGCCAGTCATATTCGTACTCAGCACCGCACAACCGGCAGACCTGGGAATAGCTGCCATCGGGAGCGCTTCGCGGAAAAGCGAAGTCGTGTGAGCAACTCATCATCGAGAAAATCTTAAGGGACTTAAAGTTCATGGGCGTTCACAATATCCGTGAGTAGGTCTAACTAAAGAATCAGCGGTTCAACTTAATCCGCATCCGGATAGTAACGAATGGTAAGCGGTGAATCATTTTTGCAGCTGTTTGAACACCAAAACAATTATATGATATCATAGTGCTATATTTAAAGAAGTTGCTCACGAGGAGGAGAGGTATACAAGATGCCTATTAAGAAAAATAATTCAACCATGATTCATCGCCGGAATAAACTCGGTTCCCGCAAGTCCCTTCTCCTCTACCTCACTGAAGAGGAACACAAGACACTTCAACAAGCAGCCGATTCCGAAGCCACTTCTATGAGTGGATACATCGCAAGGGTCGTACTACCTCACGCACGACGGGCTCTAGCAGCAGAACGCGACAAAAAGTAGGTAGGTTGATTAGCGCAATTTTCTTCGAGTTGCAGGTCAGTCTTGAAGAACTAAGAAGGCGGGCCTGGCGATGCTGCCGCAGGCGGGGCAGATCACCTGTTTTCTCCACCATTATGCCCGCGATGCTGCATCGCCTTTTCCAATTCTTTCTGGTGGTCGGTAAGCAGAGCATGAATCTTGTGGTGCGTGTCGTCGCTGATAGCGTGAATCTGCGGACCCAGCTTCTGCCGCGAAGCTGTCGGATTCTTATCGAGCAGCGTCTGAATCCTGTCATGGTGCTCCTGAAGCAGAGGCTTGACCTGCTGCTGCTGTTTCGGAGTCAACTCCAGATCTTTCGTTAGGCGAGCAAATTCCTGGTCGATCGATTGCGGCGTATGGATACGCTGAAGCTGCTCACGCGCTGAGGGCTGCTGTGCCCCATTGTCCTGAGCTACGGCAGGACCGGCCAATCCGAAAATGAGCACAACGCCGTATGCAAGCGTGAAAGGCGGATTTCGCATGGACAGCAACCTCCTTGAGTATCCTCGACGCAATCCCAGCCGAGTCTCTGATGTGAATAAACACGCAATCGCAGAAGAAGTTTGCGTTAGAGCAATGCAAGCAGATGTGATTCGTCGATCACCTCGTTATGCAGCTATACGGCGCATTCTTCCAGCTTGGGGCACTTGCTGATCGTCGCCCACTTGTTCAGGAATGAAGTCCATCTGTTTAGATCGTAGCTACTACCTGACTCAAATTCTCCCGTTCTCTGCAGTTTCAGCACCTTCCCGTCCTGCTCTAACACGAAGATGTATGGATACGCAGCAACCTGCGGGTAGCGGGACATGACTTCCTTGTTCTCGTTGTCCGGACCAACGTTTATCTTCACAACGATGAAGTTCTTGTCGCACAGTGTGGTCAACGCAGGATTTGCGTCGAAGAAGCGATCCATAATGGCGCACCAACTACACCATTTCCCACCGACTTCGAGCAGTATGCGCTTGTGCGTCCGGCCAGCCTCAGCGATAGCGTCTGCGATGTCCTTAGCCGCATCCCGCTTGCCGTCATACTCGCGCACCGGCTGATAAGCGGGGGCGACTGCATTTGCGGGCTGTTCTTGCGCAACGATGAGCGACGGAAGCAATAGAGAGAAAAGCAATAAAATTTTGCGCATGAATGCTCCTTCTGAATCCAGAAGCATGGATTGTAGCTGATGGCCCTAACGCGGAAGTTCTAACGGATGCCAGCCGCGTTTCCCTTTTTGTCGTGATTCGAATTCGACTTCAAGCTGTTCGCACCGTGTCAAGGCTCAAGCGATTCGCGGAACAATTTCTCGTTTTGTGGATGCTTTTGTGGATGTTCGCGGTGGGCCACGTTCTTCGACTTCGTATATTGTTGAAGAATATGGCGGGGACGACGGGACTCGAACCCGCGACCTCTGCCGTGACAGGGC
>JAOAPW010000459.1 GCA_025463105.1 Candidatus Acidiferrum typicum
TCAGGTAGGTTTGGACCTGCGCCGCATTCGGGGCCTTAAGAGCAATGGAACGCGCCAGTTCCCAAAATCCGTCCGTACCCTGGGGCGGAGTCATTTGCAAATAGACAACGCCGAGACGGAAGTGAGAAACAGCATCATTGGGATCGGTCGTCAAAACGGCCTTATAGTAATTAGCGGCGGCGGGATAATCCTTGAGTGCCATTGAGGTCATGGCCGCAATGGTATTGAATAGAACGGTATATCCCTTCTTGGTCTGGTCGTATGCATCCTGGGCCATCGCATCCGGCTTCTTCCATTCGTCGAGCGTCTTCAAACCATTTATTGCGGCATCGCGCGCCTTGGTCTGGATATCAGCTGTCTGGAAAGCCTTGTCGCTTGAGCCCACATAATAGGCTTGCGCACGGGCGACCAGCGCTTCGAGGCGCCCCTGAGCGTCGATTTTGTCGCCAAGCCCGATCTGCTTGTCCGCATACTCGAGCGTCCCCGCATAGTTCTTCAAGGCATAGTCAGTAAGGTAATAGGCGCGGTATATATACGGCAGCAAGGTGGACGTGGGATACTGCTTGACGAAATCATCGAGCAGTTTGATCTTTTGCTGAGGATTCGTCTCCTTGTCCGCCGCCTGGTAGGCGTTATATTCGGCCATCGTGTAAGCAGGTTTCTGCTGCGCATCCTGTGGTGCGGCTAGCAATCGTCCTGCTCCTGCTCCAGCTCCAGCCCCCGCCCCCAGCACGATCCACAACAGACCGGCGCCCGTCAAAATCCACTTTCGTATCATCGGCTTCCAGCCTCCTCGGCAAATTTCTCTAAAGCGTGAACGAACACAGAAACATATTCCAAGGGCAACTGCCGGTTCAAAACTCTGGGATTATAGGGAATCCCAAGGAATGGCGCAAGCAACATTCCCGGGTGGCTCATCTGCCGGAGTAGTCCCTGGCCGGTTGGAATCCATGCCGTACCCGCTAGTGGTAAGATGCGTTTCTCCGGGAGAAGGAAGCCCGCCGAAGCATACCACTTTCAAGCCTCGAGGAGATGCAATGAATCGTGAAAACATACTCAATGGGCAAGTCGCCCTCATCACTGGATCCAGCCGCGGTATTGGGTTGGCCGTTGCGCGCCGCCTGGGCCAAATGGGCGCGCGCATTTCGCTCTGCGCACGGAAGGCGGCCGACCTCGAAAACGCGGCCGCCGATCTGCGAGCTGCCGGCATCCAGGTCCTGGCTGCTCCGGCGGACGTCACTCGCGCAGATCAGGTATCCGGCCTGGTCAGCGAAACCCAGCGCACGCTCGGCCCGGTCGACATCCTCGTCAATAACGCCGGCATAGGGATTTTTGGTCCCTTCCATCATCAGACGGATGAGGATTGGAATAGTGTGCTGGAGACTAACCTAAAGTCAGCATTTCTTACCAGCCGCGCCGTCGCGCCCGAAATGATCCGTCGGAAATCCGGGCACATTATCAACATAAGTTCGCTCGCGGGAAAAAGCACATTTGCCAATGCGGCGCTCTACTGTGCATCCAAGTGGGGCTTGCTGGGCCTCACCGGGTGCATGGCGGAGGAACTGCGGGAGCATGGTATCCGTGTGAGCGCGATTTGTCCCGGCTCGGTGGCCACTGAGTTTTCGCCGCACGCGGGAAAAGATCCCTCGAGGATGCTGCAGCCGGAAGATGTGGCGCATGCGGTGGCTGCTCTGGTGACGCAGGCGCCGGGAAGCTTCATCAGTGAAATACAAATACGCCCGACGCAAAAGCCGTGACGCCACGGGCTCAAATATTCCTCTTGACAATAGTCGTTATAACGATTAATACTGGCGCATGCTGCAGAAACGTACCCCCGCAAGAAAGCCCCTGGCGCCCGAAACGCTCCTGGAAGATGTGTTCGTGAACCTGCTCCGCACCGCCGATGCCCTGGCCCGGGGAGCCGAGGTCCTGCTGAAATCCACCGGCCTCTCCTCAGCACAGTACAATGTGCTGAGGATCCTTCGCGGCGCGGGGAGCGAAGGCCTGGCCTGCAGCGAGATCGCTTGCCGGATGATCTCACGCGACCCGGACATGACGCGGTTACTGGACCGCATGGAATCCCGGGGATTGATCGCGCGCGCGCGGGGAAAGGAAGACCGGCGCGTCGTGAAGACGTGCATCACGACGGAAGGGTTGCGGGTTCTGGAGAAGCTCGATGCGCCCGTGCGGGATCTGCACCACAGGCAACTGCATCACCTTCCGGCGAAACAATTGCAGCAATTGTCGCGCCTGCTGGAACGTGCGCGCAGCAACGGAGAATCTTCCTGCTCGCCGGACTGATTTTTTGGGCTCACGTAGTTGTTGTAATGATATTCGTTCTGTACTTACTTACTTCAAGGAGGAACTACCATGAACGCAGCAGTCACCGCAACGTCCCTAGGCACCAAACCATCCCAATGGCAAATTGATCCCGCCCACTCAGCTGCACATTTCAGCGTGCGGCACTTGATGATCTCCAATGTTCGCGGCGAGTTCACCAAGGTGAGCGGCAACGCCGTACTCGACCCGTCCGATCCATCAAAGTCGTCTGTCGAGGTAGTCATAGACGCCGCGTCGATCGACACTCGCGAACCGCAGCGCGACGAGCATCTGCGCAGTGCGGATTTCCTGGACGTTGCTAACCATCCCACAATCACCTTCCGGTCAAAGAAAATCACGCCCGCCGGCCCGGACCACTACAAAGTGACAGGCGATCTGACGATTCGTGGAGTCACGCGCGAAGTTACTTTCGATGTCGAGGGTCCCGCGCAACCCGTGAAGGATCCGTATGGCAATATCAGGACCGGCGGTTCAGCCAAGGCGAAAATCAACCGGAAAGATTTTGGATTGGCTTGGAACGCGCTGACGGAAGCCGGCGGAATAGTGGTCGGCGACGAAGTGTCGGTCGACTTTGAGGCTGAATTGATCCAAAAGCCCGCGACAGCCGACGCGAAGTAACCGGACGCGGGACCTCCACATCTAAGTAGGCAAAGAGACACGGATGAGTCTGCTCATCTGGTGGATCTGCTCAGGAGTGGTGTCCCGATCCCCATCGAGAAAGAGAAGTTACCCACAAAAATGGAAAAACTTTCTGAAACACAGATTCCAATTCACGATTTGATCCGGCGGCGGTGGAGTCCTCGCGCGTTTTCCGAGCAGCCTGTCGAACCCGACAAACTGCGCAGCGTGCTGGAAGCGGCGCGTTGGGCTCCTTCGTCACGAAACGAGCAGCCTTGGGCATATCTGGTAGCAACGAAGGACAATGCTGAGGGCTATCAGGCATTGGCCGGAGTCCTGATGGACTCGAACCGCGCGTGGGCAGGAAATTCTCCCGTGTTGATTCTTACGATCGCGCATACGCGTCTTGAAAAAGATGGCCAACCAAACCGGCACGCTTTGCACGATCTCGGACAGGCAACAGCAAATCTCATCTTTCAGGCCACGTCACTGGGACTCGCCACGCACCAGATGGGCGGTTTTCACGCAGATGCGGCCAGGGAACGCTTTGGTATTCCCGAGGGATGGGAACCGGTAAGTGTGATTGCGCTCGGGTATCCAGGTAATGCAGAATTGTTGCCAGAATCTTTGCGGGAACGGGAGTCGGCGCAACGCCGCCGCAAACCGCTTGGAGAATTTGTTTTTTCGGGAACTTGGGGCCATCCAGCCTCAATCCTGGATTCGACAGAAACAAAATGAACGAGTTGCTGCATTTCGTGGTCCGGCACGGTTACACGCTAGTGTTTGCCTGGGTCTTCATCGAGCAGGCCGGCCTGCCGATCCCTTCGGCGCCGCTGCTTCTTGCTGCAGGGGCGCTTGCGGGAACGCATGAGATGAATTTATGGCTGGCGATCACGTTTGCGTCGCTCGCTGCCGTGACCAGTGACTCCATCTGGTATGAATTGGGGCGCCTAAGAGGCGTTCGAGTCCTGCAGTTGCTCTGCCGCATTTCGCTTGAGCCCGATTCCTGCGTGAGGCGAACGCAGGTCAGATTCGGAAAAAGCGGCGCGCGTGTCCTGCTGGTCGCAAAATTCGTTCCTGGATTGAACGCTATGGCGGCTCCTCTGGCGGGAATCATCCGCATGGGCTGGCGGCGATTTATGCTGTTCGATGTGCTTGGCGCATTACTTTGGTCAAGCTCATTCATGATCGCCGGCTATATATTCAGCGGCGAGTTGGAGAGAATCGCGGCGCGCGCAGCGTACCTGGGAGAATGGGTGCTGGTCCTGGTCCTCGCCGGTTTCGCGGGCTACATCGGATGGAAATATTACAATCGCCGAAAATTCCTACGTAAGTTGAGGATTTCCCGGATCACTCCCGAGGAACTAAAGGGGAAAATCGATGCCGGCGAAGACGTGATCATCGTCGACTTGCGCCACGCTCTGGAATTCGAAGCGCAACCGGAAACAATTCCCGGAGCGCTTCATATGGATGCCGCGGAACTCGAAGAAGCGCACGAAGTGATTCCCCGCGATCGCGAAATCGTCCTCTTTTGCGCGTGCCCAAATGAAGTAACCGCTGCGCGCCTGGCGCTTCTACTGCGCAGCAAAGGGATTACTCGAATTCGTCCTCTCGCGGAGGGTTACGAAGGATGGCGCAGCCGCGGCTTCCCCCTGAGCCGGCCAAAGGACGAAGCGCCTTCCGTGCAGCCGGTCGTGGCGTAGTTTTTTGGCGATGCTATTTGCATGTACATGAGACGCGCTTTGGCCATTGCGGTAGCCTGTAGTACGGCACTTCTATTGCAAACGGTCACCACATTTCCGCAAAATAATCCCGCAGCTCCAACTTTCTATCGCGACGTGCTTCCCATCCTGCAGAAACATTGTCAGAATTGCCACCGGCCGGACGAAATGGCCTTTCCCTTGATAACTTTCGATCAGGCGGCGTCTCACGCACGCGCAATTCAGGAATCTGTCGCCGCACGAAAGATGCCGCCGTGGCTTGCCGACCGGAACTTCGGCCACTTTTCGAACGATCCTTCACTTTCTCCAGGTGAAATTAAGATCCTGTCTGCGTGGGCCGTTGGAGGCGCGCCTCCCGGTGACCCGCACGAAGCGCCTCCCGCGCTTCGCTGGACGAAAGGCTGGAATATTTCCGCCCCTGACGTTGTGGTCGAGATGCCAAAAGCCGTGGCGCTTGCGCCGGAAGGAGACATCGATTACACGTACGAGATCATACCCACCCATTTTCGCGAGGACCACTGGGTGCAAATGGCCGAACTTCGCCCATCCAGCCGTGAACACGTCCATCACGCTGTCGTTTATATCCGGCCGCCTGATTCGAAATGGCTTCGCAACGCTCCTGTCGGCGCGCCGTTCACAACCGCAGGCTTGACAGACGAACAAGGCCGCCGTGACACACACTGGACCGACAGCGATATTCTGATCGTTTATGCGCCAGGCAGCTCACCGGAAATGTGGGCTTCGGGGATGGCCAAATTCATTCCGGCCGGGTCAGACCTGGTGATCCAGATGCATTACATGGCCATGGGTCACGCCGCCACAGACAGGACAAGCGTTGGCATCGTATTCGCCATGAAGCCACCGCGGCAGCGCGTGTTGACGTTGCAGCTGACCAACGATCATTTCGTGATTCCGCCGCGCGACAGCGATTATCGCGTCGAAGCGCGCGGATCGCTCCCAAATGACGCAACGCTTCTGCAGTTCTTTCCGCATATGCACTGGCGTGGTAAAAAATTCGAATACAACTTGATTCACTCGGACGGTCGAATCGAACCATTGCTCAAAGTTCACTGGGATTTCGAATGGCAGTTGAGCTACGAACTTGCTGACCCGCTCTCTTTGAAGGCCGGCACCGTGCTCCAGGCCGTCGCTTGGTACGACAATTCGAGCAACAACCCTCATAACCCCGATCCAAATCAGGAAGTCCGCTGGGGCGAGCAAACTTATGAAGAGATGATGGTAGGTTTTTTCGACGTCGCCGTCGCGGCGGATCTCGACAAGTGGAAATACTTCATGCGGGGCACCGACGGCAGCGCAGCCGCACGATAAGCGCCTTACGGGCTTCTCTTTCCCGGGACCGGATTAAAGCCGCGGCAGCACAATTCCCTTCTGAGCCTGGTACTTTCCCTTTTTGTCCTTGTAGGAAATCTCGCATTCCTCGTCGGATTCAAAGAAGAGGACCTGGCAGAGGCCTTCATTCGCGTAGATTTTTGCAGGAAGCGGCG
>JAOAPW010000462.1 GCA_025463105.1 Candidatus Acidiferrum typicum
ACCTTGGCGAGTGCCGCCTGATCGCGAGCGGCGAGGACAAGTTTTCCGCCTTCGCGCGCGAGCCGCAGCGCGATGGCCCGGCCGATTCCGCGGCTTCCGCCGGTCACGATGATCGTCTTGTTTATAAAGCTTCCGCCGGCTCGAACCGTCGAGGGCTCGCCCGGCTGGCCAATCGTCATAAGTACTCGCTCCTTTTACATTCGTAATTTGGCAAGCTTGTCCCACGTGGCATCAATGGGGCAACATGCAGTCTAAATCACAATCGCGGCGATTGATCTTGTTTTAGTGCGAGCGTGAAATGTCCTGCGACTTGCACGCGCGGATTCAGAAAAGCTTCAGGGGCTAAAGCCATCGAGGAATGAAAGCGTTATTGTCGGGGCTGAAGCCCCGACCTCCTAACCACAACATCGTTCTCACGTTTTATTTTAATTGGACGAAAAGACAAATTGGCTCTTTATCGTGCATAATACTGTTCTATATTGGCCTGCCTGGAGATGCCAATGATTCCGGTGCACCTGCAGCCCGAAAGCCACGTTCCTCTTTACATCCAGTTGCGCGACCAACTTCGCGCGCTGGTAAACACAGGGGATTTGCGCCCTGGAGACCGCATACCCGCGAGCCGCGAACTTGCGGTGCAACTTGGCGTTCATCGCACCACGATTGCCAACGCGTACGCGGAACTGGAATCCGAAGGTCTAATCCGCGGCCACGTAGGCCGCGGAACATTTATTCTCGAAGAAGAAGGGGATGCCGCGAAACCTCAGCCGGCGCTCCCTCCGCCCGCGGTAAACGGCAATCTTCGTTGGGAATCCATGTTCGCGGACGAGCGGGGCGAAGAGTCCCTGAGCCGTTTGACGCAGGCCGCGCCCCGTGGCTCAATCTCGTTTCTCGTGGCCAGGCCGGCAACAGAGTTTTTCCCCATCGAAGATCTAAGGAATTGTACGAATGCGGTCTGGCGAAGAGAAGGATCCGAAATTTTGCAATTTGGCTCTTCCGACGGATATCCACCTCTAAAGCAAGTCCTCGTCTCCATGCTGCGAGGCGAAGGCTACGAGGCTGCCGATGAAAATTTGCTGATTACGGATGGATGTCAGCAGGCATTGGATTTGCTCTGTAAGGCTTTTCTGCGGCAGGGCGACACGGTAGTGATCGAAAACCCGACTTACTCTGGGACATTGGCCATACTTGCGGGAGCTCGCGTGCGAGTTTTGGGTGTTCCAGTAAGCACCGAATCTGGTCCAGGCACGACTCCCGGCGTAGACGTATCCGCCATAGAAGCCGTGCTGATGCAGAACCGCGTGAAGATGATCATCCTTACGCCGGACTTCCACAATCCAACGGGAACGACGCTCCCGGTCGCCGAACGCCGCCGTTTGCTCGATCTTGCGGCTCGCTTTCAGGTTCCGATCGTTGAAGATCACATTTATGCGCGGCTGCGTGCCCGCGGCGAGCGTGTGCCGTCTCTGAAGCAACTGGACCGGTCAAATGTGGTAATCCAAATCGACAGTTTTTCCAAGATTGCGTTTCCTGGATTACGCGTGGGCTGGATTGTTGCTCCGGCCAACGTCATCGAACGGCTGCGGCTTGTGAAGCAGACCACGGACTTGCACACCGGACAACTGGCTCAAGCGATTTTCGCGGAATACATGCGCCGGGGGCTACTGACTCGTCATTTGGAGCGTACTCGAAAGGCGTACAGCGCCCGCCTTTGCGCACTGGAGCTGGCACTCGCCAAACACATGCCGCACGGCACGAAATGGACGCGACCAGAGGGTGGCATGTGCGTGTGGGTGGAGCTTCCTCCGGGATTTGATGCGAGCGAACTTTTGATTCATGTGCGTGAACGCGGCGTCCTGTTTTCGCCGGGCCGCTATTTTTATTTGCAGAATCCAATGCCCAACACGCTGCGGCTCGGATTTTCCGACGTCAATGAGCGCGAAATCGTCCGCGGGGTCGCCATACTTGCCGATGTGTTGCGCATCGAAATGCGCAAGCGGCAGCGCGGAGCGCGACGCGCGGAAATGCCTCGCGTAGCGCTGGTCTAGCGAACTCGAACGCCGGAGAAAAATTGTGGGCCTGTCAATCACGCAAATCGATGCATTCGCGGAGAAACCATTCTCCGGTAATCCCGCGGCTGTCTGTCTATTGGAGAAGCAAGCGGATGAGAACTGGATGCAGCTTGTCGCGCGTGAAATGAATTTGTCGGAAACCGCTTTTCTGCTGCAGCGCGATGGCGGTTTTGACTTGCGATGGTTCACGCCAATGGTGGAAGTGAGCCTCTGCGGTCACGCGACTCTTGCCAGCGCGCACTTCCTTTGGGAAGGGCGGCAGCTCAGCCCCGATCAGCCGGCGCGTTTCTTCACGAAGTCGGGTGTGCTGACGGCTATTAAAAAGGGAACATTGATCGAGATGGATTTTCCAGCCTCACCGGTCTCTCCTGAAGGTTCTTTTGAAGAGTTAGAGTCGGCCTTAGGAATAAAGGCGCGATATGTAGGCCGCAGCGGGTTCGATTATCTGGTGGAAGTGGAAAGTGAGGAAGCTGTCCGAGCCCTCAAGCCCGACTTCGACAGAATCGCCCAGCTGAAGGTGCGAGGAGTGATTGTCACCAGTCAGGCAAATGGTTCCGGTTACGATTTCGTCTCGCGATTTTTTGCACCGGCGGTAGGTGTAAACGAAGATCCCGTCACGGGCTCGGCCCACTGTTGTCTGGGGCCGTTCTGGAAGGAGCGCCTGGGAAGGGATGACCTCGTGGGATACCAGGCTTCAGCGCGCGGAGGATTTGTCCGGACTCGATGTGTGGGCGACCGCGTGCTCATTTCTGGTCAGGCTGTGACGGTGATGCGCGGCGAACTCGTGTGAGTGTTTATTCCTGTTGAGGCGGGACGATGAGACTTGATCCTAAACCGGAAAATGCATGCTTCGGATGTGGCGGCGCGAATGTGCGCGGTATGAAGCTTGCCTTCGAGCAGGATGACCCTCGCCAGCGGATCGTGGGTCGTTTTCAGCTTGGCGAAGAGTACCAGGGCGGCTCGGGATTTCTTCACGGCGGAATCATCGCGGTGCTGCTGGACGAAGTCATGAGTAAAGCCTGCCGGTTTCACGGGGAACACGCCGTCACGGCAGATCTGCGCGTGGAGTATCTTAAGCCTATTCCAGTGAACCAGGAGATTGTCGTCGAGGGATTTGTCGCGCGCAGGGATGGCCGTCAGTTGTATCATGAAGGTGAGATTCGCAATGGGGCAGGGGACCTGCTCGCACGCGGTCAGGGGCGCTTCGTCATCATCGACCGCGCAAAATATCGCCGCGATAACAGCACAGCGAAGACTCTTTAACCAGCAAAGAACTGATATGCAAATCAGGAGAGACGTATGACAGTAACGCAGGCAAGCAATGGAAACTCGAATGACCAGTGGCGCGTGAAGGTGGGTCTGGCCGAAATGCTCAAGGGCGGCGTGATCATGGACGTCACCAATGCCGAGCAAGCACGCATCGCCGAAAATGCCGGAGCGTGCGCCGTCATGGCTCTGGAGCGCGTCCCTTCCGATATTCGCAAGGAAGGCGGAGTGGCCCGCATGGCGTCTCCAAAAATTATTCGCGAAATCATGAATACGGTGAGCATTCCGGTGATGGCCAAGGTGCGTATCGGACATTTCGCGGAAGCCGCCGTGCTGGAGGCGCTGGAAGTGGACTTTATCGACGAAAGCGAGGTACTTACTCCCGCTGATGAGGAAAACCACGTCTGGAAGCACGATTTCAAGGTTCCGTTCGTGTGCGGCGCGCGTAATCTGGGCGAAGCGTTACGGCGCATTGCCGAGGGCGCCGCGATGATTCGCACCAAGGGCGAGGCGGGGTCGGGCAATGTCGTGGAAGCCGTGCGACATATGCGAACGATCACGGGCGAGATGCGCCGTCTCACCACGCTTCGCGGCGATGAATTAATGCACGTGGCGAAAGAGTTGGGTGCGCCCCTGGACCTGGTTCGCGAGATCGCGCGGACAGGGAAGCTCCCGGTGCCGAATTTTTCCGCGGGTGGCATCGCGACACCCGCCGACGCAGCGCTGGTGCGTCACCTGGGCGCCGAATCGGTTTTCGTGGGATCTGGTATATTCAAGTCCAGCGATCCGGAACAGCGCGCCAAGGCCATCGTGAAAGCCGCAACACATTACCAAGATGCCAAAGCCGTTCTCGAAGCGTCAGAAGAACTCGGCGAAGCGATGAAGGGGCTCGATATCCGCCAGATTGACGAGAAAGATCTGCTTCAGACGCGCGGATGGTAGGTAAAAGTGATTTCTCTGTGATCCCTAGTGGCTCCGCGATTAGCTTTTCGGAATTTAGCACAGAGTTCACGGAGAAAAGCCACAGAGGCCACAGAGAGCGGGAGTGAATTTAAAAAAAATCGCATGAAAGTCGGGATACTCGCTGTTCAGGGAGATTTTGAAGCGCACGGGGCGACGCTTGAGCGACTGGGCGTCGAGTACGTGTTCG